>CACXQO010000192.1 GCA_902769815.1 uncultured Bacteroidia bacterium
GGTACACGATTTCGAGAACGACCCGATTGAAACCCACATCGAAAACGGCTGGGTGAAGGCCAACGGCACCACCCTCGGCGCCGACAATGGCATGGGTGCAGCCGCTGCTATGGCTGTTCTCGAAGCCAATGATTTACAACACGGTCCGATTGAGGCCCTGTTCACCATTGACGAGGAAACAGGCATGACGGGTGCGAACAAGCTGCAACCCGGCCTACTGCAAGGCGACATCCTGATGAACATGGACTCCGAAACCGAAGGCGAACTTTATGTGGGTTGCGCCGGCGGTGTCGACACCATCGGCACATGGACTCCTACTTACGAGGATGTTCCCGCTGAAATGGTGGCTTATCGCCTGTTTGTCAAGGGATTGAAGGGCGGACACTCGGGCATGGACATCAACCTTGGTCGCGCCAATGCCAACAAAGTGCTGAACGCCATGCTGCTGATGGCGGCTGAGAAATACGGCCTGCGCCTCGCTTGCATCGACGGTGGCAGTCTGCGCAACGCCATACCGAGAGAGGCCGAAGCCATCGTTGTGGTTCCCGCCGAAAAGGAGGAGGAATTCAAACAATTTGCCGCTGAGTATGAAGGCATTTGCAAGGAAGAGTTTGCCCAAACCGAGCCTGAATTGGCCATTCTCTGCGAACCCGCCGAAATGCCCAAGCAAGTCATTGACTTGAAGACGCAAAACAACATGTTCTGCGCCATCGCCCGTTATCCAAACGGCGTGATTGCCATGTCAAACGACTTTGAAGGCACCACCGAAACCTCCAGCAATCTGGCCACGGTGAAGATGGAAAACGGCAAGATTGTGTGCGCTGCCCTCACCCGCAGCCTTGTCGATGCCGACAAGGACAAGTTGGCCGAGCAAATCCGCAAGAACCTCACCGACAATGGTGCAGAGGCTTACTCCACTGGCGATTATCCCGGCTGGAAACCCAACATCAACTCGACCATCCTCAATCTGATGAAGAAAGTCTATCACGACAAGTTCGGCAAGGAAGCCAAGATTATGGTCATCCACGCCGGATTGGAATGTGGCATCCTCGGCTCGAAGTACCCGAATTGGGACATGGTCTCCTTCGGCCCGACCTTGGTACACCCGCACTCGCCCGACGAAGCCCTGCTCATCGAGAGTGTGCAGCCTTTCTGGGACTTCCTCGTCGAAACCCTGAAGAACATTCCTGAAAAGGAAGCCGTTGCATAAGCAATTTATAATCAACAATTTGAGAAAGGCAGAATCAGAATTGGCATTGCCTTTCTCATTTTTTTTGAGAAAAGTGTTGGAGCAAAGGAAATTCTTCGTACTTTTGCAGCCCGATTCAAAGGGATTCTACAGAAAAATAACAAAATAAAAAGATACAGAGATGAAGCGCACTTATCAACCATCGAACAGAAAACGTAGAAACAAACACGGTTTCAGAGAGAGAATGTCAACGGCTAACGGCCGTAAGGTTTTGGCCCGCAGAAGAGCCAAAGGCCGCAAAAAACTTACAGTTTCTGACGAGTATTAAATTTTCGGAAGCCGTTATATTTCTTTTTAAGGTAAACGGAAGGCGACCCCGCTTGGGAATCGCCTTTTGTTGTTTCGTCAATACGAGGACATTATTAGTCTTTCTCGCAACGATAAATGATTTCCTCTCCCCTACGCGCTAAGCGCATCCGCTCACGCTGTTGGTCGGAAATCTCGTAGTAAATCCTGTCTTCAATCACCTTAAAACCTGCCCTGCGTAAAACTTCGGCATAATCGCGGCCAAACTGCCGCACATGGTCATACTGGCCGAAAAGCCGTTCACGCTCCTTCGGATCGGTGATTGTCGGGTCTTCAAAGGTATCCACGTCAGGGTTGATGGGCACCAACAGAATCGCCCAGCCGCCCGGTTTCAGGACTCGCTTGATTTCCGAAAAGGCATTGTTTGCATTGTCGACATGCTCAAGAACATGATTGCAGATGACTACATCGTAGGTGTCGCTCGGCTGGTTGATGGCAGTCACGTCCAAATGGAGGTCGGCGATGGGCGAATCGAGGTCAGCAGTAGTGTAGTCGAGGTTTTTCAAGGCACGGAAACGTTTCAAAAACGGCTGTTCAGGCGCAAAATGCAAGACTTTCAGCGGCGCGGTGAAGAAATCCGTTTTTTCCTTCAGATAAAGCCAAAGCAAACGATGCCTCTCTAGCGACAAACATTTGGGACACAAACGATTATCCATAGCCTTGCCATAACCGTAAGGCAAGAACTTTCGGAAATGGCCGCCACATACGGGACATTCCACTTTGTTTCCAATATAGAACGGACGCACCAAAAGGCTGAACAAGTAGCTCAACTTGATGAGCCACTGGCGGGGGAAGATTTTGGTGAAAAGGGAAATGAGTTTCTTCATCATTACATATTTGACGCAAAAATACACAAAGATTGCCTATCTTTGCAAAAAATTCGAGAAATGCTGTTTTCAATCATCATACCCGTCTACACAGACTTTCAAGGACTTCGAGGTCGTTGTGGTGGAGGACGGTTCGTCTGAGAAATGCGACATGGTTTGCCAAAAATACGCTGACCATTTGCCTATCAAGTATTACTTCAAGCCCAACTCTGGCCCAGGACCTTCGCGCAATTATGGTGCAGAGCGCAGCCAAGGCGAGTACCTTATCATATTAGATTCTGATGTTATCGTTCCCGACAACTACTTGGAAATCATCGAGAAAGAGTTGAAAAACCAACCTTGCGATGCTTTCGGCGGTCCAGACCGGGCGCATCCTTCTTTCACCCCGATTCAAAAGGCCATCAACTACTCAATGACCTCGTTTTTCACTACGGGCGGCATTCGTGGCGGCAAGAAAAAATTAGACAAGTTCTATCCCCGAAGTTTCAATTTGGGCATCAAGAAAAGCGTTTATGAAGTCTTGGGCGGCTTTGCTCCTATGCGTTATGGAGAGGACATCGACCTGAGTACCAGAATCTTCTCCAACGGTTACAGTTGTCGACTCTTCCCTGATGCCTTCGTCTATCACAAGCGGCGCGTCAAATTCAGTTCGTTTTTCCGGCAGGTGAAACATTCGGGCGAGGCGCGTGTCATTTTGAAGAATAAATACCCTGAGACTTTCAAACTTGTGCATCTCTTGCCCGCCGCTTTTGCGGTCGGCAACCTAGTTTTGGTATTGTTGGGCGTTTTCTGTCATTGGCTTTGGTTCGCTCCCATCCTACTCTACTGCCTGATGGTATTCTGTGATTCGTTGATGAAAAACAAGAGTTTAAAGGTTGCTTTGCTCTCTGTTCCAGCAGCTTATGTTCAGCTATTTGGCTATGGGTTGGGCTTTCTTGAAGCCGCATGGAAAGACATTTTGAGCAAAAAACAGCCATCGAAAACGGAAAAATCGTAATTTCGCAGCATAAAATTGATTTACTCTATGGGATTTTTCAGAGTTTTAATCGTCAGCGTCTTAATTTTCTACGCTTTCAGTTTGATTATCAGAAAAGTATTCGACAGAAGAATGAACAAGTTGAAGCGTCAGATGCAAGAGCAGTTTTCGCCCGAGGAACCAACCCAAACCAAAGGGAAAACCAATCCCCATGTTGACCCAAATATAGGTGAATATACTGATTTTGAAGAGATTAATTAGAAAAATATCGACACAATGAAGAATACTTTTTTACAAAAAAACAAGAACATTCTGAGCATCGTGGCGGCTATCATCGCCTTTGCGGTCATCACTTTGGTGTATTTCAGCCCCATTTTGGAAGGCAAGCGCATCAAGCAGCACGACATTGAGATGCATCTCGGTATGTCACAGGAGATTACCGATTTTCGCGAAGCCACAGGCGAACAAACCCTTTGGACCAACGCACCTTTCGGCGGAATGCCCGCTTGGAACATCTCGGTACAGCCCAAAGGCAACCTCACTAACCCAATTTACAAAGGCCTTAGTTTGGGTTTTCCCCATCCTATCGGCTCCGTATTCATCTGTATGTTAGGCTTTTTCGTACTGCTTTTGGTACTCGATTGCGGCTTTTGGATTAGTTTCGTCGGGGCCATCGCCTACGGGTTCACTTCCTACCTATTTATAATAATAGGTGCGGGTCACAATGCCAAAGCCATGGCCATGGCCTATATGGCTCCAGTCATCGCGGGTGTGCTCCTGACATACAAGGGCAAATACCTGTGGGGCTGGCTTTTAACCGCTTTCGCCCTCGCTTTTGAGGTGCGTACCAACCACCTGCAAATCACCTATTATTTGGCATTGATTATTGTCATCCTCGTCATTGCGGAACTCATCAGCGACCTTAAAAACAAGAAATTAGGGCATTTCATCAAGGCTTCGATAGGCTTGGCGGTGGCAGCAATTATTGGCATATTGACTTGCTCTACAGCACTTTACGGAAACTACGAGTTTGGCAAAGAAACCACCCGTGGCAAACCCGTTTTGACCCGCAACGAAGACAACCAGACCAAGGGCCTCGATCGCGACTACATCACGCAATGGAGTTATGGCAAGGGCGAAACTTGGAGTCTGCTGATTCCCAATGCAAAAGGCGGTGCATCGGCTTATATCGGAAAGAAAAATCCCGCCCTCGACAAGGCCGACCGCCAATTCAGGGAAAGCATCGCGCAAAGCAGTGCCTATTGGGGCGACCAACCCGGCACGAGCGGTCCAGTGTATGTGGGTGCCATTGTCGTGTTCCTCTTTGTTTTGGGCGCACTCACTGTGAAAGGCAAGTTGAAATGGGCCTTGCTCATCGCCACACTGCTCTCCATCTTGCTCAGTTGGGGCAAGAATTTCATGGGTTTCACCAATTTCTTCCTCGACTATATCCCTGGTTATGACAAGTTTAGAGCCGTCAGCATGACTTTGGTCATCGCTGAAGTCACCATGCCAGTCTTGGGCTTCCTCGGGCTGGCCGAAATCGCGAAAAGCCCCGATAGTTTCAAGCAAAACCTGAAGAAATTTTATATCGCCTTGGGCATCACTGCGGGCATTTGCTTAGTGTTCTACCTAGCGCCGAAAGCGTTCTTCAGCTTCCTCAGCCAAGGCGAGGCCGAGCAGTTCGCTTCCATGAGCCGTGGCAAGGACGGTGCCCTCTACGCTAATTTCGCCACCCAACTTGAAGACGTGCGCGTGGCCATTTTCCGCAAAGACGCGCTCCGAAGTCTGCTGTTCATCTTACTTTCAGCCGTGCCGATTTTCCTCTTCGGTAAAGGCAAACTGAAAGCCGCACCTGCCTTTGCCATCCTCGCCGCACTTGTGCTGGTCGACATGTTCCCCATTGACAAGCGTTATCTCAACAATGACAAGTTCATTTCGAAGAGCCAATACAGCAAACCATTTACGGCATCCGTTGCCGACAAAGCCATTTTGGACGATAAAGCATTGGATTTCAGGGTGGCAGACCTCACCAAGGACATGTTCAACGATGCCAGCACCTGCTATTTCCACAAGTCGCTCGGTGGCTACTCTGGTGCCAAACTTCGCCGCTACCAAGATGTCATCACACAATATCTCGGCAGCGAACTCAACCAACTTCGAGGCTCAAAGACCGCTAACGACATGATGCAGACCTTGTCGCAACAAAAGGTGATTAACATGCTGAATACCAAGTATCTCATCTACAATCCGAACTCCCAACCCATGCCCAACCCATTTGTTTTCGGGAATGGGTGGATTGTGCGCGACATTCGTTGGGTCGACACGCCGAATGAAGAAATCGATGCCATTGCAACCTCCGATTTGCAAAACACCGCCATCCTCAACAAGGAGTTTGTGCAAACGGTTGGAAACTATCAACTTACGGACAGCATTTTGCCTGAAATCACATTGACGGAATATCAACCAAACAAATTGACATACAATTTCAGTAGCGTTTCGGCAGGCTCAACGGTAGCCAATTATCTGGTCGTATTTTCAGAAATATGGACCGAAAAAGGCTGGAAAATGACCATCGACGGGCAGGAAAGCCCGCTGCTCCGCGCCAATTACCTCTTGCGTTGCGCCCTCATCCCAAGCGGAGAGCACCAAATTGTGATGGAATACGCGCCCAAGGCATGGAAAATGGGCAACACCGTGGCATTTGTCAGTTCGTTGGTCATGCTTTTGGGCCTGATTGCCGCCCTTGTTTTCACCTTCAAACCCCAAAAAGAAGTTAGGAAATGAAGCGTGTCCTCATCATCACCTACTATTGGCCTCCGTCGGGCGGCAGTGGAGTGCAGCGTTGGCTAAAGATGTCGAAATACCTGCCCGAAAACGGCTGGAAACCGGTAATCTACACTACAAAAAACGCTGAATATCCGATTGTTGACTCATCATTGGAAAAGGATGTCGCGCCCGATTTAGAAGTCATCAGACGACCGATTTTCGAGCCATACGACTATTATAAAAAGTTCCTCGGCATCAAGAAAGAAGAAACCGTGAAGATGGGATTCATCGAGGAAAAGGAGAAAAAACATGGGTGGAAAGAGAGTATCTCGCTGTGGATTCGTGGCAACCTGTTCATTCCCGATGCGCGTTGCTGGTGGGTGAAGCCCTCGGTGCGCTACCTGATAAGCTATCTGAAAGAACATCCCGTCGATGCCATCATCAGCACGGGTCCGCCCCACTCCATGCACTTGATTGCCATGAAGTTGAAGGAAGAATTGGGCATTCCGTGGATAGCCGACTTCCGCGACCCTTGGACGGAAATTGATTATTATGACGACCTGCATCTCACCCGTTGGGCCGACCGCAAACACCACCGTTTGGAGCGCGAAGTGCTTGAAAAAGCAGACAAGGTGGTTACTGTGGCTCCTGACGGAGCAAAAAGGCTTGGCAGGTTGGGCAATAGAAATGTGAGGACGATTTACAACGGCTTCGACCGAGATGATGACGCTCAAACGCCTGTCAGTATTTCCGATACCTTCACCTTGACCTACCTTGGAGTTCTCTCGAAGATACAAAATCCCGAGCAGTTCTGGCAAGTCTTGGGCGAATTGGTCAAGGAAGACGAGGAATTTAGCAAAAAATTGAAAATCAAATTAATAGGTCAAATCGACAATTCAGTGATTCGCTCCATTGAGGAGCAAGGCTTGAGCGGTTATGTTGCTTTGTCGCCCTATGTTCCACACGACCAAGTGTCGGAAGTGCATCGCAGTTCCACCTTGCTTTTGCTTTTCCTCATGCCCGACAGCGAACCACGCGCCAAAGGCCTACTGACTGGCAAACTTTTCGAGTACATGGCCTCGGG
>CACXQO010000193.1 GCA_902769815.1 uncultured Bacteroidia bacterium
TCGGGACGCTTGCCGACTATCAGAGCGCACCATATTGGAACGAGTTCACCAATTTCATCGAGGACGGTTTGATGTCGGTGGATGAGGAAGAAACGAGCCTTGTTCAAGTGACTTGCTATCCTAATCCAGCCAAGGAAAAGGTGACGATAGATGGCATTGAAGCCGCCGAAGTGCAGGTTTATAATGCCATCGGGCAGTTAGTGAAGACGGTAAGAAACTCAAACGAAATCGGCGTAGAGGGCTTGCCGGAGGGCGTTTACCTGCTGCGGATTACCAATGCTATGGGAGTTTCGCAAACGGAGCGCATTACGGTTATAAGATAAGCCATGAAAAATTCGCCTTCATCCAAAATTCTCGTGGCAACAGTGGTTGCTTTGGCCGCCCTGCTGCTGGCGGGATGCCATCAGAAAAAACACGAAGTGGGCACGATGCCTTCAGCCGAACAAGCGAAAGCCGAAGTGGACACCACAAAGGAAGACACGATAAAAGCTTTCTACGAGCGGATGATGCGGTGGAAAGTGCTACATGGGGGGATGAGCAGGTGGGAGAGTGATAAATAAAATGTTGTAATCTGGAATCGCAACGTGTTGTAAAACAAAGAAGTGACTTTGCAAAAGTTTGTAATGGCCTTTGAACTTGAAAAAACAGCGAAAAATTGCTATACTTTTGCATCATAAAATTCAAATCAAATTATCAATACCTAAAATTAAAGTATTATGAACAACAGAAAATTCAGATTCGGAACGCTGCTGGTGTTTTTGGCGGCAATGACTTGCACTGTGGTTTCGGCCTTTGCACAACAAACCATGAATGAACAAGATTTGCTCAAACAGATGCAAAGCAAAATCAAGCAGGTGGAAAAATGGAACCGTTACGCCAACACTTTTAGTGAGCAACTGGATAGCATTTATGGTGACTTCCAAAAAAGTGTGTTTGAATATGACGAGCGCTTCAACTGCGTGAAAATCGACTATTACTGGTTTTATGACAGTTGGATGCACGACTATACCGAGAAGTATGCTTATGATGAGCGAGACCGTGTCACAATGATCATGGATAGTACAGAAAGCCATGCCAGTAAATCTGTATTCTTATATGAGAATGGCGAATGGATATCTGATGAGTATGAATACGAACTTGATGGTGATGAGTGGATTGCCATCGGCAAATACACCTACGAATACGATGCAGACGGTCACATGGTGCTGTCGGTAGGTTATGCTCTTGAAGAGGATTGGGTAGCGGAAAACAAGATGACATGGGAATACGAGGATGGAAAACTACAGAACGACATCTATTATTACCATGGCGAAAACAGTTGGAATCCTCTCACAAGAAACGATTATTACTACAACGCCGAAGGTCTCTGCCGAGAACAGTTACAAAGCAATTGGGAGGGTGACTGGATAGAAAGCTGGAAGGTTGAATACGAATATGATGAAGCAGGCAACCGACATACAGAAACCACATCAACCATCTATGAACTTGACGACTGGGTTTATACCTACATGACTGAATATTATTATGATGCCAACGGGAATTGCTATTCTTCAGCGAGTTACTACAACGACGATTTACGGGATTGGGAACTGGAAAGCACGATGACTTACAATTATGACCTCTCGGTGCCAGTGGAGACCGTTGCGGGTATCATGATGGTTTGGGATGAGGAGCTGCCCATCCATAACAAATTGCTGGATTGGCAGTTGCGGGCAAATGACGATGCCTATACCACCACATTCTATTATTCAAATTGTGTGGGCTTGAACGAAAAGCCGGAAAGCTTGTTGACTATTTATCCTAATCCTGCCAAAGAAAAGGTGACGATAGATGGCATTGAAGCTGCCGAGGTGCAGGTTTATAATGCCCTTGGGCAATTGGTGAAGACGGTAAGAAACTCAAACGAAATCGGCGTAGAGGGCTTGCCGGAAGGGGTTTATCTGCTGCACATCCACGACAAGCAAGGCGTTTCCCATACGAATCGGATAACCATCGCGAAATAAGCCATAAGAAAAAACATCTTTGGCCTGATTTTTGCATAAAAAACATTTTATAATTTCAAAATCAATAAGTTATGAAAACAACAATGAAATTAATGCTGATGCTGCTATTGACAGCAAGTATGTTGACCTTCACTTCTTGCAACAAGGATTGGGGCTACGCTTTCAGTCCCGAAGACAACGAATTGGTTCGCAACGAAACCCACTACACTATGAAATGCAGGTTTGCGCCGCCGTTCCACGACGACTATTCCATCGAAGCGTTCTCAGAAGAAACCTTCATTGGGGCTTCCCTTGGCACATTCAAGTTCTATCACATCCCTTACGAGATGCTGGGGCAAACCATCGACCTTACGAAAAAGACAGATTATCCTTTGAGTTTTTCTGTTGGTTATCAAGACTTTTCGTGGCATTCGTCGCCCGATGACATTGGAGGTGCCATTCACGATGAAATGACCTTTGACGGTGAATCCCCGTTCAAGAGTGGCACAATGCTGCTTGAGGAAACCGAAAACTGCATCACATTCACGCTCAAAGGCAAGTTGAAAGACGGCTCCACCATTCGGATGAAACTGGTGGCTCCCGCAGAAAAATAGAAATCCTCTTTAGAAAATTCGGAATTCAATTCCGAAAATTTCGATAAAATTCGGAATGGTATTCCGAATTTTTTTATTTTTGCGGCAAAATTAACGGCTATGATTGAGCGTTTTTTAAAGGCGGAAACCCTTGGTGAGGACAACACTTTCCTGTTTGGCGCGCGACAAACGGGGAAAACCACCTTGTTGCTGCAATTGTTTCCCAATGCCCGCTTCTACGACTTGCTTGAAAGCAACACCTATGAACGCCTGCAACGCAATCCTTCCTTGTTGAGGCAAGATTTGGAAATGTGCGAAAGCGGCACTTTGGTCATCATCGATGAGGTTCAGTCGCTGCCCATTCTTTTGAACGAGGTGCAATGGCTCATCGTGCGGAAAGGCCTCCGTTTCATCCTCAGCGGGTCGAGTGCCCGAAAACTGCGTCGCGGTGGAGCCAATATGCTTGGCGGTCGGGCAATGCAAACTAACCTCTATCCTTTGGTGAGTGCCGAAATCCCTGATTTCGATGTGGTTAAAGCCGTCAACCAAGGTATGATACCGAGGCATTATTTGGCCAAGCCGGACAAATACTGGTCGATGTTGCAGGCATACGTGGCGGTGTATCTTCGCGAGGAAATCAAGGCAGAGGCCTTGGTGCGCAACCTCTCCACCTTCACGCGCTTTTTGGAGGCCGCCGCCCTGACCGACGGAGAAATGGTGAACTACAGCAACATCGCGCAAGATTGCGGCATCGATTCCAAAACGGTCGCGGCCTATTTTTCCATTTTGGAGGAAACTTTGGTGGGCTATATGGTGCCTGTATATTCCAAGGTCGTGAAGCGCAAAATCAGGCAAGCGCCGCGTTTCTACTATTTCGATGTCTCCATTCCCAATTATCTGTTGGGCCGCCGTGCCTTGAAACCGGGTTCAACGGATTTTGGGCACGCCTTCGAACATCTTGTCATTCAGGAAATTATCGCTTATTTGGGCTATCGTGGGCAATTGGACAAATTGTCATATTGGCACACCTATACCGATTACGAGGTGGATGCTGTTCTGGGCGATGCCGAGGTAGGCATTGAAATCAAATCGACGGACGAAGTGCAATCACGGCACTTGCACGGTTTGAAAGCCTTCAAGGAAGAGCACCCCGACGTGCGTATGATTGTGGTTTCCCTCGACCCTAATCCCCGCTTGCTCAAGGATGTGGAAATCTGGCCCGTCAAGCAGTTCTTTGAACAACTTTGGGCCGGGAAAATCTACTGAAAAAACGTGAAAATTCGGAGTAGTATTCCGAAAATTTCGATAAAATTCGGAATGGTATTCCGAAAATTCGCACAAAATCAACCTTCGCAGCGTTGACCTTCGTATTGTTGGACTTCGTCGTATTTATAGACCAATTCGATGCCCACTTGCTTGAACATCTCCTCGCTTTCCTGTCCGGAATGGTAGCGGCGCTCGCACACCACGCGCACGATGCCGCAGTTGATGATGAGCATAGCGCAAGTGCGACAAGGGGTCATACGGCAATACAAGGTGCTGCCGTCCAAGGCGATACCTCGTCGGGCGGCCTGACAGATGGCGTTTTGCTCGGCGTGGACGGTGCGCACACAGTGCTGGGTGACGCTGCCGTCCTCGTGGATGGTCTTGCGGAAGAGGTGACCTACGTCATCGCAATGCGGAAGTCCACGCGGCGAGCCGACATAGCCCGTCACCAAGATTTGCTTGTCCTTCACAATGACGCACCCGCTGCGGCCACGGTTGCAGGTGGCACGCTCGCTGACGGTGTCGGCTAAGTTGAGGAAATAGTCGTCCCACGACGGGCGGACGTGCAGTTGCGTCAGCACTTTTTCCACTTGCTGGTGCAGTTGGGGAACGGTGCCGTCGTTCATAAACACGAAATCCGCCTCCTTGATACACGCGCCGAGGTTCTGCTTGTTGGGGTCGGTGGCGGTCATCTCGCGCTCCTCGTTGGCCACAAAGGTCTCGAAATCAATGTGGTCGGTTTCTGAGCCGCGAAGATAGATGCGGTCGTAGCGGATTTTGCGGTCGGCATCGACGGCGAAAAGATAGAACTCGCCTTTTTGTCGCAACGAAGCGATTTCGCCCGGTGTGCGCACGCTCTCGATGACAGCGTTTTTGCCTTCGGCCTTGGCACGCTCGAAGAGTTGGTCGGTGATGTAACTCGGGCAATTCTTGGCGCGGAGGTCGTTGCCCACGAGGGTGAGCGTGTCGCGGTTCACTTCGAGGCCGCGACGCTGACATTCTTCAAACCTTTCTCCTTGACGAGATAATCGACGATGGTGCCTTTGCCCGCACCGAGGGTGCCTGTGATTCCTATGATGATCATGATATTGTTGTTTTTGTTGTCACTATTAGCGCAGGGACTTACGTCGCCTGCTTACTGATGTGTCGCCCCTACGGGGCTGGTATAAACTCTAAACTCTAAACACTAAACTCTCAACTATTAACCTGTTCCTTAATCTCACTCACCCACTTCGTCAATTCCACCGGTTTGAAGTTCTCGATGCCCTCCAAAAGCTCTTTCGGGTCGTCGCTGACGATGAGGTTGTCGGTGTGCTCGCGGTGGATGAAACCGTCGTTGGTGGCGCGGTCGAGGTAACGGACAATGTCGTCATAATAGCCATTCACGTTGAAGAGCGCGACGGGCTTATCAAAAACACGCAACTGGCTGAGCACCATCACTTCAAAGAACTCGTCCATCGTGCCTACACCACCCGGCATAGCGATGAAAGCATCGGCCATATCCTCAAGGATTTTCTTGCGTTCTGACATCGTTTCGACCACAATCAATTCGTCAATATCGGGCCGCCCCACCCGCATATCCAACAGGTGTTGCGTGATGGTTCCGACGATTCGGCAGCCTCGTTCCTTCATCACCTCGGCGATGATGTTCATCAAGCCCACGTTGCCGCCGCCGTAGAGCAGTTCGCAATGGTTGTCAGCCAAGACGTGCCCCAATTCGGCTGCCTTTTGGCGATAAATCGGGTCGAAGCCCATACTGCTGCCACAAAAAATACATATTTTCTTCATTCGGTAAATTTTTGCAAAGGTAAGATTTTTTATTTTTGCAGCTTAAAAATATGGATAGAAACTACGGATTGAACAGATGTAACGGATTTTTGAAACGGAAATTCTTGGCACAAGTGCCGATTATTACGGATGTTATGCGGCGGCAAATCCGTATCCATTGGAAGCTTGCGTCCTTCAAATTTTCGGAATTAAATCTGTAAAATCCGTTGAATCCGTAGTTATAAAAAACTGAAACTATGACTCGAAACATCGGAATATTAGGCGCGATGGCGCAAGAAATCGACGAGGTGAAAGCCCTTCTGACGGAAAAGACCGTCGTCAAAATCGCCAACCGTGAGTTTGTGGTGGGCAAAATCGGCAACGTGCGCTGCGTGGTGGCGTTCTCCAAATGGGGCAAGGTGGCCGCCACGATTACCGCCACCTTATTAATACAAGAGTTCGCCGTCACCGACTTGATTTTCATCGGCACGGCAGGTGCTTTGGCCGACGGACTGAAGGTGGGCGACATTGTCATTTCCAAGCGATTGGTGCAGCACGATTTGGACGCACGACCTATGATGTCGCGCTTCGAGGTGCCGCTGCTGAACCGTATCTATGTGGACAGCGACCCCGACCTGACCGCTTTGGCGGGCCGCGCCGTGAGCAACCTTATTAATAAAGGTGTAGAAAGCATAGTGGGCAAGGAGGCCGTGAAGGAGTTTAACCTCAATCCGACTTTGCATTTCGGCGACATTGCCAGCGGCGACCAGTTCATCAATAGTGTTGAAAAACGGAACGAAATATTGTCTTTGTTGCCTGATGTACAATGTGTTGAGATGGAAGGCGCGGCTGTGGCGCAGGTCTGTTTGGAGTTTGGCACGCCCTTTACCGTCATCCGCACCATCAGCGACACCGCCGACCACAACGCCCGCGTTGACTTCGGGAAGTTCATCATCGAGGTGGCGAATGCGTATTCGCGGGCGATTGTCCAAGAGATTGTGCGGTTGGTGTAATCATTTCCGTACCCCAAAAATCGATAGTACAGAATTTCATCCTGCCGTAAAAGTGTACTTTGTTTTCTTTGTGTACCACCCAATTTGGTGGTACAAAATTTTAAAAGTGTATCACCATACCCAAACTGTACCACCTATTCGGGTGATACACATTTTATCAAAACAGCCCATCCGCTTGTGTTGTTATTGGTCGTTTTTGTTATGTATCCTTTTTCTTGAAATTGTTTTACTTGCTTTTGAATGGCGGATTTGCTGATGCCTGTGGCTTGGGCGAGAGCACGTATTGATATTTTGGAATTTGTTTTCATGAGGTTCAATATCTTGATTGATGTCTCATTCTTAAACTTCACAAACTCTCCGTCGAACCACCAAATGGCATCGTTTTTCTCCTCCAAGAAGTCTAAATTGGCAGCCAAAGTGATTTCCACTTGCTTAATAATGTAGTTGACGAAATCTTTGGCTTGTTCCAATGTGGCATGGGCACCTTCTGAAGGGATTGGGCCAACAATTTGGTCAACTTTGTGGAGGGCATCCAAGTAGGCTTTCTTGTTTTTGCTGCGAATGACGATCATAGGATACCCATACTTGGCTAGAATATAGTTCATCAACAATCGGGCGATGCGGCCATTGCCATCTTCGAAGGGATGGATGCGGATGTAGCGATAATGGAACAATGCGGCCAATTCAACAGGTGAAAGTTTTCCTTCCGAAGCGACTTGGTTATACCAACTTACAAGATCCGTCATCAGAGCAGCCGTCTCCTCGGGCGATGCGTATTCGAAACGCTCGCCTGTTGGCGTAATGACCGAATTGGGACGGGTTTTGTAGCAGCCGGCATGGACTACATAACTCGTGGTCTCGCCACCTGGCAATTGGCGGTAGACGGTGTAGTCCTCGCGTAGCATGGTTTGGTGAAGTATGCGTATGAAATACTCCGTCAGTGGTTTGTCTTTTTCCTTGGCCTCTTCAATCATCATTTTCAAGCACACATTATGAGCCTTCATTTCCTCCAAATCCTTCATCTTGGCCTCACCCACCACACGGCCGAACAGCAATAACAGTTCCGTCTGCCCGTATGTAAGCGTATTGCCTTCGATGTGATTAGAATTGTAGTTGAACTCCAACATGAATTTTTGGTCAAGGCGATGCTGCATTTCCTCCTTAACGGGCTGAAGATCTTGCCATTTCTTATATAAAGTGTCAATGTTATTCATATTTCTATCTCATAATAGTCTTTTTCGATATTATTATAATTGGCCTTTATAATGTCGAAAACTTCGCTGATTTCAGATTTATAATCCTCATTATCGCAATTATAAGTGCCCGCAATGTCACAAATTGCATAATCAAGCGAATCGTAACTATAGTCTATGCAATCTCTTTTATGTTTTATGGTAGCACTAACAATAATCACAATGGCTTTAACTATGGACATCTTGTCGTCAATGTATTTGTCCGTGTTTACTTGCATAATGCCTAAAGTATGCGGCTTTTTCGTAATATAGAAACATAAATATTCAAGCCTTCGAATAATTTTAGGACGATTGAAATTCTCATATATCATAATAGAATAAGTTGCAGCCTCATAAAACTCATTTGAACACTTTTCAGAAATCAAAGAACCAAATTCGGACTTAAACTTGGTGTATTGATGATTAATATAACTCTTTCTTCTTTTTACGGTTCCCTTGTGTGATAATTCAATGTTATTCAATACGCTATATAAAAAAATGATAATCAGAATCCACATTTGATCCAATAATGACCGTGGGTCGGGCAAAAGTTTATCCACTTTTTCAACAAGTAAATAAATCCATATCGATATGGATATGGATACAATCCAGTACACGATATGAAGTCCCCAATTTGTCAGTTTTTTTCGTCCAAACAGAATAATCACAATTGTGCGGAAAATCCAATAGTACATAATTATCAAATAACTAAAACGGACAAATTCTGGATGGTCTACGCTCTGAACAACTACAATAAACAGCACATAAAACACTATAGGGGACAAAATCCTGAATATGAAATTGAAGGCAGGTGCTGTATCTTCTTTTGCCATAATTGACAACTGAATATAACCGATAGAAATGGAATGAGCACCAATCCAATTGACAATGAAAAACAGTACAATAGCAGATATAATATGAACTATCGCTATATTCAAAGAATAATTGGAAAAAACGTCATTAAGAATGTCTAACATAAAT
>CACXQO010000194.1 GCA_902769815.1 uncultured Bacteroidia bacterium
AGACAGCGAGGCCGTGCTTTGCCAAAAGTTCCAGCAGACCATTCAAGAGCAGTTGAACATTCAAGTTTACGGCCAAATCAGCCGTTTCCGCGACTTGTTTGAAGTCATCATGAAAGAGTCGTTGCAGCGTCATTTCACCGTTTTTTTCGACGAGTTCCAGAACCTCCAAAAGGTGAATCCCGCCATCTTCAGCGAGATACAAGACCTTTGGGACCGCTATCATCGAGAGTCGCACCTGCACTTGGTGGCCTCGGGCAGCATACAATCATTGATGAAACGCATCTTCGAGGACGAGAACGAGCCGCTTTACGGCCGCCCGACCTCGAAATTCACCCTTCTCCCCTTCCGCATCGAAGTGTTGAAGCAAATCTTCCGCGACCACAGCCCCAATTACAAGAACGAAGACCTGCTCTGCCTTTACATGATCACAGGCGGCGTGGCCAAATACGTGGAGTTGCTGATGGACGCGCAATGCTACACGAAAGAAAAAATGCTCAACTATGTGTGCCGCCCCGACTCCTATTTCCTCAGCGAAGGCCGCGACCTGATGAACCAAGAGTTTAGCGACGAGAGCAACACCTATTTTTCTGTCCTTCAACTAATTGCCGCCGGAATGACCAAACGCAGCGAAATCGATGGAATCATGCAGAAGGACATGGGCGTTTATTTGCAGAACTTGGAGAAGAACTTCATGCTCGTGAAACGTCTGAAACCCATGCTGGCCAAACCCAACAGCAAAGTCACGGCATACGAGATTTCAGACCAGTTCTTACGGTTCTGGTTCCGATTCATTTGGCCTTACCAATCGCTGATCGAGCGGCAGCAGATGTCCGCCTTGCGGCAAAACATGGGCAAGTATTACGAGCAGTTTTCCGGAAGGACGTTGGAACAGTATTTCCAAGCCAAAGCGATGGAATCGGGCGAGTTCACGATGGCCGGCAACTGGTGGGACCGCAAAGGCGACAACGAAATCGACATGATAGCCCTGAACGAGTTTGAAGGTACGGGCATTGTGGCGGAAATCAAGCGCAACCCTGAGAAAATCAACCCAAAAACGCTTGAAGAAAAAACAAAAGCACTGCCTACAAGTGCTTTCGGAAAGTATAAACTTTCACTTCAAGCATTGTCTATCGAAGATATGTAAATGATGATTAATATAAATTGTGGTTAATATTAATCACCATTAATATTACTTCAAGAAAAAGAAATCCGTCCAAAATGGGGGCGGATTTTTTCTTTTCACAAAATTATTCCTATTTTTGTCGCCTATAAATGAATCAACTATGAAGAAAACTCTACTTTTCGCCCTTGCAATCATTGCAGGCATCACACTCCAAGCCCAAGAATACCGCTTCAATGGCGAACCTGACGGGTTCAGCATCAGCGGGAGGAAAAACGGCCAAATGACTCTTCGCCATAACCTTGGCATGGTAACCATCGAAAATGCCGACCGCGCCGAGATGCAAGGTCAGGTCATCACCCTTTCGGGCATCTATGTGCCCAACGAGGCTGGTGCCCCCAACCTGCCGAGCCACAGCACCTTTGTTGCCATCCCCAATGGCGCAACGGCCTCGCTCAGGATGGTTTCGTCAAAGACTAAGGTCATCCAAAACGTCGACCTCATTCCGGCGGCTGAGCCTCAGTTGGACAACGACGACTCGCCCGCCGTTTATCGTAAAAACCCCGAAATCTATGGGCGCAACGCCTTCTATCCCGAAACACCTTTCCGGATTTCGGAGGTCGGCAGCATCCGTGGCGTTCAGGTGGTTCAGGTGGGCGTGATGCCATTCCAATACAACCCCGTCACCAAAGAATTGGTCGTTTACAGCGATTTGGAGTTGGAAATTGACATAGAAGGCGGCGACGGCACCATCGGCGACCTGCGCTATCGCACCTCCGAATGGGACCAAATCCTGCAAGACATCCTCCTCAATCGTGATGACCTGCCCGAAGTGGACTACGGAGCACGCCTCCGCAAGCATTACGAAAACCGCGAAACAGGATGTGAATACATGATTATCACGCCTGAAAATGAGGACTTTATCGCTTTGGCCGACAGCATCAAGCAATTCAGGATGGAGCAAGGCATCCCGACTGAGATTTTTACCGTGAGCGACTGCGGAGGCAACACCCAAACGGCCATCCGCAACTTCATCCGTAATGCCTACAACACATGGGACATGCCTCCAGCGGCGGTGCTTTTCCTGGGCGACCACAGCAGCGACGGCACCCAAGGCATCATTTCCTACACGATGAACAACCACCCGGGCGGCGACGGCTACAACCCTTACATTTCCGACCATATCTATTCCGTGATGGGCAACAACGACATGCCCGACATCATTTTGGGACGCATCACGGGGCGCAACCCCGAAGAAATGTACCATATCATCAAGAAAGACCTTGATTATGAGCGACAACCGCCTACCAATCCCGACTTCTACGACAAGCCCATCACGGCGATGGGATTCCAATTGGAGCGTTGGTTCCAGCTTTGCTCCGAGGTGGTGAACGGCTTTTGGACCAACGAACTCGGCAAGCACCCCGTCCGCCAAAACGCCATCTACCAAGGCACACCCGGCAGCCGCTGGTCGACTTACGAGCACACCAACACCGTGCTCAATTATTTCGGGCCTAATGGCTGCGGCTACATTCCGCAAACCATGTCGCACCTCACCGACTGGAGCGCCAATGGCAATTCGGTGAACGAAGCCATCAACAACGGCGCTTTCCTCATCCAGCACCGCGACCACGGTGCAGAGGAGGTTTGGGGTGAACCGAGTTACAGCATTGGTTACATCAAACGCTTGACCAACAAGGACTTGACTTTTGTCATGTCGAACAACTGCCTCACGGGGAGGTTCAATTACAATGGTGCTGACGGCTGTTTTGCCGAGGTGTTCCACCGCCACCAATATGGCGCGTTGGGTCTCATCGCGGCCACGCAGGTGTCCTATTCTTTCGTCAACGACATTTACGTTTGGGGTGCCTACGACAACATGTGGCCCGACTTTATGCCCACCTACGGCACGCAGCACAAAACCAATTTCATCCGTCCGGCCTTCGGTAACGCCGCCGGAAAATTCTTCCTCCGCCAGTCCTCGTGGACCGACAACAGCGTGAAAGAAATCACCTATTACCTGTTCCACCAGCACGGCGATGCCTACATGACCCTTTACAGCGAAATGCCGCAACCCCTCGCCGTGGAAATGTTGCCCGTAATTCCCGCTGGCAGCGACCAATATGAAGTAAAGGCCGACGAAGGCTCCGTTATCTGCCTGAGTGCCAATGGACAAATCATAGGTTTTGACATTGCAACGGGTGAAACGCAAACCATCGCCGTTACGCCGCAAGAGGTTGGGACGAAGGTGAAACTCACCATCACCAAGCAGAATTATTACCGCTACGAGCATTTCATCAGCACCATTCCGACCGATGCTCCTTATTTGATTTTCAACGCCTTGGAAATCAACGACGCAGAAGGCAACGGCAACCATGCCCCCGACTACAACGAAACCTGCCACTTCGGCATCAGCATCCACAATGCGGGGTTCGACAATTTGGACGAGTTCAAAGTCACGCTCAGTTGCAGCCATCCTTCCGTGGGAATCACGCAAAGTGAATTTTCCTTCAATGGAATGAACGCCAATGAGATACAAACGCAAAATAATGCTTTCACGGTTCATTTCAACGATGACCTTGAAGACCAAGAGAAGGTGAAGTTTTACCTGAAAATGGAAAATGCCGATCATGCCTTCATCGACAGCGTTACCCTTGCCGTGAACGCACCCGTTTTGAAATACGGCGCACTCACACTCACCGAATTGGATGGCACCGAGATGGACCGCCTGATGCAAGGCCAATCCTCCTACCTGACCTTCGACATTGAGAACCAAGGTCATAGCAAATCGTTGGAAATCAGCAATAAATTCAACCTATTGACACCTTTCATCAATGTTGCTGAGAGCGAAATCAACATTCCCGGCATTGATGCGGGCGGCTCGGCGAAAGTCACCTTCCTCGTGAATGTGGACGACGATGCCGCTGACGGCATTCTCAACTACAGCCTGCAAGCCGAAAGCGGACACTACACCGACCTGCTTGAGAGCCAGATTCCATTGGGCTATACCATCGAGGACTTTGAAGGCCAAACCCTCAACGCCAACCTGCAATGGAAATTAGGCTCGGGCAACAAACAGTGGACTATCGTGGCCGACACCACCGCACATGGAGGCCATTGCCTGCGGTCGCCCATGCTCAACAACAACGGGGTTTCCACGGTGAACATCGGCATTACCACCGAAGTCGAAGACAAGTTTTCGTTTCTCCACAAGACTTCCACCGAAGAGGGCGACATTCTCCAGTTTTGGATGAACGGCAAGGAAGTGGAAACGTGGAGCGGCATTAGCGATTGGGAGAAAGCGGAAGTCGACCTGCCCGCCGGCACCAACCTGATTCGTTTCACCTTCAAGAAAAACACCGAAGGCAGCGGCGGCGAGGATGCCGTGATGGTTGACCATCTCTGTTTCCCGCCTTTCGCTAACATGGTGCTGTTTGCCGGCAACGACACAGAAGCCTGCTCGAACAAAACCTTCACGCCCGAAGGCTACATCTACAACCACAACGAATTTGCATGGTCTACTAACGGTGACGGCACTTTCGACGACAGCACTTTGGAGCATCCGACCTACACCTTCGGCCCGACCGACATGGCTGAAGGCCAAGTGGAACTTACGCTCACAGGCACCGCTGCACTCAATGGAAGCCAACAAAGCAGCACGGTCGCCGTGAGCCTCATTCCGAGTTTCGAGCCAAGTTATTCGCCCGAAACGCCCAATGGAGC
>CACXQO010000195.1 GCA_902769815.1 uncultured Bacteroidia bacterium
TTATATGGTGGTGGGCCTTATCAAACCCTATTCGGGCAAGGTTTTCCTTGAAAATGAGGACATTTCCAACCTGCCGATGTATAAGCGAGCCCAAAAAGGCATCGGCTATTTGGCGCAGGAAGCCTCGGTGTTTCGGCAGATGAGCGTGGAAGACAACATCTATTCCGTCATGCAGTTCAAGCCAGGAATGAAGGAGTCGGAGCGACGCGATAAGTTGGAAGGACTTTTGGACGAGTTTGGTTTGCAGCATGTTAGGAAAAGCAAGGGCATACAACTCTCAGGCGGAGAGCGTCGGCGCACCGAGATTGCTCGTGCCTTGGCCGTCGACCCAAAGTTTGTGCTTCTTGACGAGCCTTTCGCTGGTGTCGACCCGATTGCCGTCGAGGACATCCAGCGCATCATCTTCAAGTTGAAAAGGAAAAACATCGGTGTGCTCATCACCGACCACAATGTTCACGAAACCCTCTCCATCGGTGTGCTCATCACCGACCACAATGTTCACGAAACCCTCTCCATCACCGACCGCGCCTATCTCCTTTTCGACGGCAAGGTCCTCATCTCAGACGAACCAGAGCGACTTGCCGAAAACGAACACGTCCGCGAGGTCTATTTGGGGCATAATTTTGTGTTTCATAAGAAAGAATTGTAGGAAACCTAATTCCTTTTGGAAAGAATCTTCCCTAATTTCCTGTCGTCCATTCGGTTATTCCATAATAAAACGATGAAGATTTCTGTTTCTTGAACTGAGTAGAAAACTCTCGTGTGCCATGAATGAAGCACCCGTAAAGGTTTGCCGTTGAATTTATACTTCTTTTCGTAAGTGCCTAATTCTGGAAATTCAGCCAATAAATCAATTCGGGAAATGATGTTGTCGTAAACTTGCAAAGCCACATTTTGCCCTTGGTTTTGAAGAACATAATCAACTATGGCAGCCAATTCGTCTTCTGCTTCCTTGAGCCATTGAATCTCTTTCATTCCAACATCGCTTTGATTCGGGCTTTGACTTCATCGTGCGAAATAAACTCGGCACTGCCATCTTCAATACTTTGCATACGCTCGTTAAGAAGCATTTCCACTTCTTCTTCGCTGTAGCAACAAGGTGGCGTTGTGACATCCCTTTTTTGTGGCAACACCAACTCCATGGCGAAACGCCTTACTTTGCGAGTAAGTTCCTCTGGTGAAAAACTGCCGTAAGTCGGCAGGTTGATATTGATGGACACTCCTTGCATTATGGTTTCCTTTCTTGGCTGCAAAAATAGCAATAATTTCTAAATTAAAGGATGTATTTTTACTCCATCCTTTCTGCGAAGCAAATCGACATCAAAACATAAACCACCATCACAAAAGGCAAAGCCAAAAACCTGAAAATCACGAAACTGACGAGGGCGATTATCAGGAAAATCCACCTGACTTCGTTGCCTTTCCATTTCGCGGACTTCATCTTGAACGAGAAGAAACGCAGGCGGCTGACCATCATAAACGAAAAGAAGAGCGTGATGCCGAGGCAGACCCAATAGCCCAAGGCATCATCGGTGAGATGGCCTATTTGGCTGAGAGCCAAAGGCAAAGACGCGATGAAAATGGCCATTCCGGGGGCGGGAATGCCACGAAAAGAGGTCTTTTGCGTGTCGTCGATGTTGAATTTGGCCAAACGGAAGGCTGAAAAAACAGGCAAAAGGAAGGCTATACAAGGTGATAAGTCCAGTCCAAATAGCATGATTTCAGGGTGTTGGGCATGGCTCATCAGCCAATACATGATGAACCCTGGCGCAACGCCGAAGGAAACTACGTCGGAAAGCGAATCCAAATCCGCGCCGATGGGGGAGTGGGCATGGAGCAATCGGGCGGCGAAACCGTCGAGAAAGTCGAAAAGTCCGGCCACGAAAATCATGATGGCCGCCTTGACGGGCATTCCTGATGCGACAAACAGGATGGAAAGGCAGCCCGAAACCAAGTTGCCGCAGGTGGTGGTGTTGGGGATGTGTTGCTTGAGGCTCATTTCGTCTGTTTTTATGCCCTGCAAAGGTAATGTTTTTTCGGAAAAGCAGTATCTTTGCGGGAAAATTGAAAACATTTATGCAGCACCAGTTTTACACTTTGCCCGAGGTCGCTAAGATGGTCGGCGGGCAGTTGGTTGGAGCAAATGAAAATTTGAGAATCAGTGATTTGCTTATTGATAGCCGCCATTTGGTGGACGCGCGTCAGGCCTTGTTTTTTGCCTTGACGAGTACACGCAACGACGGCCATAAATATATCAAGGAACTATACGACAAGGGTCTGCGCGCCTTTGTCGTGAAAAGGCTTCCGCAAGAGGATTTCCCCGAAGCGGTGTTTATCGTGGTGCCCGACACCTTGAAAGCCTTGCAAACATTGGCGGCGCGCCACCGTCAGCAGTTCGACATCCCCGTTATCGGCATCACGGGCAGCAACGGCAAAACCATTGTCAAGGAATGGCTTTACCAAATGCTCAGCCCCGAGCACAACATCGTCCGCAGCCCCAAAAGTTACAACTCGCAGGTGGGCGTGCCGCTTTCGGTGTGGCAGATGAACGAAACCTACGACATGGGCATTTTCGAGGCGGGCATTTCCGAACCCGATGAGATGATGGCCCTGCAAGACATCATCCGCCCGACTATTGGCGTGTTCACCAACATTGGGCAGGCACACGATGAGAATTTCATCAGCCGTGCCCAAAAAGTGGGGGAGAAGATGAACCTTTTCACCAAGGCAGAATCATTGGTGTATTGCATGGATTATTCTGAAATCCAACAAGTTGTCATGCGTTCAGGCATGGCTTCAAAAGTGAAATTGTTCACTTGGAGTCGCAAATTCGAGGAAGCCGACTTATTAATTAATGAGGTGTCGGTGGGGGAGAAGCATAGCCAAGTGCAGTGCCGCTATCAAGGTGCATCTTTGTCGTTTATGATACCGTTTATCGATATGGCCTCCATCGAAAACGCCATCCAATGTATCGCCATCGGTTTGCTGTTGAAGATGAAGCCTGAAACGATTGCCGAAAGGCTTATGTCGTTGAGTTCCATCGCTATGCGTCTGGAAATCAAGGCGGGAATGAACAACTGCACCATCATCAACGACTACTACAATTCCGATGTCAACTCGCTATCTATCGCCTTGGATGTGATGAAACAACAGCACCAACATAAGCGTAAAGTGGTGATTATGTCGGACATTCTGCAAAGCGGTCGCAATGAGATGGATTTGTACGCCGAAATAGGCCAATTGCTTAAAAACAAAGGGGTTGACATGTTGATTGGCATTGGCGAGGGCATTTCGCGACAGGCCAACAAGTTCGAGATGGAGCGGTATTTCTACCCCAATGTGGGTGATTTTTTGGCGCATTTCCCTTTCTCGAAGTTCAACAATCAGACCATTCTGTTGAAAGGCGCCCGTGCCTTTGAGTTCGAGCAAATCGGGATGGAATTGCAGGAAAAGGCGCATGAAACGGTGTTGGAAATCAACTTCAATCATCTCGTCAGCAACCTCAATTATTTCCGCTCTAAAATCAGGCCCGAAACCAAACTCATGGTGATGGTAAAGGCTTTCGGCTATGGCAGTGGCAACCTCGAAGTTTCCAATGTGCTTCAGTTTCATAATGTTGATTATCTGACTGTTGCCTTCGCCGATGAGGGCGTTGAACTGCGCCGCGCGGGCATCAATTTGCCCATTATGGTGATGAGTCCGGAGGTGAACAGTTACGACAACATCATCAAATACCACCTTGAGCCGGAGGTGTTCAGTTTTCGCAATTTAGAGTTTATCGAAAAAGCGATGCAGAATCTGGCTTTGCCCGAGGCGCACCCGCTGAATGTGCATATCAAGTTGGACACAGGAATGCACCGTTTGGGCTTCGCGAAGGACGAGTTGCCTGAATTGATTAGCCGCATCAAGGCCAATCCGATGCTGCATGTGAAAAGCGTTTTTTCGCATTTGGCTACCGCCGACAATCCCGCCGAGGACGATTTCACTTTGGACCAAATCCGCAATTTTGAAGAAGGCAGCCAAATGATTGTGGAGGCGTTTCCTTACAAGGTCTTGCGCCACATCCTGAACACGGCGGGCATTACGCGATTCCCTCAGTATCAGTTTGATATGGTGCGCTTGGGCATTGGTTTATACGGCGTTCCGACCACAGAGGCCGACAAGGGACTTTTGCAGCCCGTGGTGTCGCTCAAGACTACCATCAACCAAATAAAGCGGGTTCCGGCTGGCGATAGCATCGGTTACAACCGCCACGGTCGCGCAGAAACGGACATGCGCATTGGCATCGTGCCTATCGGCTATGCCGACGGCCTTTCGCGCTTGCTCGGCAACGGCAATGGCAAGTTTTATGTGAACGGCCAGCAAGTGCCCGTTGTGGGTGACGTTTGCATGGACATGTGTATGCTCGACCTGACTCATGTCGTGGCCTCCGAAGGCGACACGGTAGTCATTTTCGATGCCGAGCATGATATTGAAGACATTGCAAAGGCTTGCCAAACAATACCATACGAAATAATGACACGCGTCTCACAGAGGGTGAAACGCGTGTATTATCAGGAATGATGATTGTGGATTACCACTTCAAAATCTTTTTGAAGTCGTAGTCCTCTGGATTCGGCAGATATTCCTTCGCGGCTTCATAGTCGGCGGGCATGATGTATTGCAAACCGTCGTTGAAAATCAACTCGGCTTTCGGGCCGCTGAGATTCACCAAACGCGGCTTAATCTTGCCGTTTTCGTCCTCCACATCTTTCAGATAGAGCGGGACGATTTCGCCCTTCGGGTTGGCAGTGACCATCGCGCCACTTACGCCTTGGTCGAAGAGTTTCTTCACGCCATAGCCAAGGAGGGAGCAATAAGTCAGGTCGTAGCCGTTAGGTTCAACACAACGGATACCATAGCCGATTTCCACGGGACGGCTCTTCACATTGAGACCCAAAGCCTTCAACCTTTGTTGCAACAAGAGATTGAAAATGTGTGCTTTACTGACATTGCCTAACTCGGGATGGCCGTGTTCGTCGTAGGTGAAGGCCACCCCAGACTTCTCGATTTCCTCATCGCTCATGAAGTGGAACACGCCTTCGCTGATGATGACCACACCATAGTTGACACCCAGCAACTTGCGCTTCACAATCGAACTAATCACCAACTTGATGATGGCATCGAATGTGACTTCCGCCTTGTTGAACATTTCAGGGATGACCACCATCGGGCAGTGGCAGGCCGAAGTCATGCCGAAAGCCAAATGGCCG
>CACXQO010000196.1 GCA_902769815.1 uncultured Bacteroidia bacterium
TGCTTCAGCCTTCAGTTCCTCATAAAACTTCACTTGCGCCATTTCCATCCACGGCGTAACCCAAAGCAGGCCAATGCCGAGGGTGAGGATTCCCAAAAGAATCCAGCCGATGAAACTGAGGTGGAGCATGAAAAGATCCATCTTGTGGCCATACATCAGGGCTTCGCTGCGACGGAGGCACTCGCCGGGGCCGAGTTCTGGGTTGTCTTCGGCAATGTAGGGCGCCATGCTGAAGGCGTAGGCCTTGATGATGCCAGGGATGATAAGCAGAAGGCACCAAAGCAGGATATAAACCGTGCCTAAAAGCATGATTCCCAACACTCTGCCGTAGTCTTCCTTAAATCCCGCACTAATCATTTCGTTGACAGTGTTTTCGCGGCCACGGTTGAAACGGAGCATCCCGACCGAGAAGCCGTATTGAAGGTTTTCGGCAATGAGAAGCGCGACGAGGAAACCAATGGTGATGAATGACGGTAATTGGGTTTGGCTTCCGCCTTGAGTGACTCCGCTGACCAAGGTCACAATCAGTGCTGCCACAACGGGCTGTGTCCATTTGCCCCGAAGCATCCCGAGGGCTTCATTTTTGAGTTCAGGTCTTGTTGACATGATGTTAGTTTTTAAGGTTTTACATTTGCAAAAATAGGAAAAACTTCACTAATGCAAGCGAAACTGCGTCTTTTTTTATAGTTTTGCCGTCCAAAAATGACGAAATGAACCGCATCAGGCAGGACAATCGCGACAGAATCATTTTGGCATCGGTTTTCACCGTTGTCGGTGTGTTGTATGCCCTTATTTCTTTGGTCAACCATTACCTTTTCAAGACCTACGCGCTCGACTTGGGGCTTTATACTCACGCGATGTACGACTACACCCATTTCCTCGTTGACGATTGCAGCATGTTCAAGGCTGTTCCGCAAAGCATCCTCAGCGACCATTTCGACCTCTATCTCATCATTTTGTCGCCTTTGATTCATGTCTTCGGCAGTTATACCTTGCTCATCGTGCAGATTGCGGCGGTGTTGTTGGGCGGTTGGGGCGTATTCAAATTGTTGCGACTTTATTCCGACGACTTTTGGCTACCGCTTTTGGCCGCTGTCGCGTTTTGGTTTTCTTTCGGAATCATCCATGCCATAGCCTTCGACTATCATTCCAATGTGCTGGCTGCCATGATGTTGCCGTGGCTGCTGTATTTCCTCAAAAAGAGGCAATTCGGCCTGTCCTCACTGATGGTGGTGCTGTTCGTCATCGGGAAGGAGAACATGTCGCTGTGGTTGTTTTTCATCGTCGTCGGGCTGATGTGGGACTACCGCAAGGATAAAACAGCCTTGTGGCATTTGGCGGGCTATGCGGTTTTTTCGTTGGCTTACTTCTTCATTGTCAACATGATAGTGATGCCAAAGTTGGGCGGTTCGGGTGGAGGCTTTGCTCGGTACAGCTATCTCGGAGATAACTATTTAGAAATTGCCAGAACCTTGCTCACGCATCCGAAATTGACGCTTAATATCTTGTTTACCAGCACTATTGGCATGGAGGAGTTTGTGAGTATGGGTGGCAAGCCAAATTACACGGTGTTAACCACCATCGCCAATCCTAAGTATGCCGGAATCAAAGAGGAGTTTTATTGGTGTGCTTTGGCTACAGGATTGGTTTTCACGATTTTGAAACCCAATTACCTGTTTATGCTCCTGCCGCTCATTGGGCAGAAAATGATAGCCAACCAGCCTAATTTTTGGGGCATTTCCTTCCAATATTCCGTTGAGTTTATGCCAGTGCTCGTCATTGCGTCGTTTTTGGTCATTTTCAGGCTGAGGAAACAGTTTTGGCGGATGATGCTGGCAGTTAGCCTGTTGATTTCCATTGTTTTGACCACGTTTTATACCATCGGTGTGCCCAAATCGAGGGTTTTCGTGGACCAACTTTGCGTTTATCAAGGACGGCATTACAGGCAGAAGGATTTCGATGTGCGCTATGCCTACGAACTCATCCGAATGATTCCCGACGAGGCCTCGGTGTGTGCCGCGCCGGTCTTTGTGCCGCACCTCGCCATGCGTGACGACATCAAGGATTTTTCCATTATGCGGAAAGTCGACACCGACTATGTGCTCATCACCGATTTCTATTTCGGCTACGAGCGCGAGGGAGTGTTGGTGCTAAAGAATCGTGCTGAATATGAGACTGTTGCCACCGATGGCACTATCTATTTGCTGAGGCGGATTGTGCCTTGAAGGTCTGCAAGTCGGGTGGGAGTTCAGTTAGGTTTTTGCAGGTATAGACAAAGAAATTCTTGGCAGGCTTGCCGCATCGCTCAATCGTAATAGTGCCAGCCAGTTCAATTTCAGAGAAATACCATTGATACATCTCTTTCGGGTCTTTCAGATAGCGGCTGTCGGTGAGGAACCAATAGTTTTCGCCGAGATGGAATCCGCCACGCTCTTCATTGATCCACAGGTATTTGTGCAAGAACTCAGGCCAACCCAATCCCATGACCCTCATACCTGAAGGTCGCGCCACATAATAGTCGAGATTGGCCAACGGAAACCATTGGTTGGCCACGATGCCGTATTCCGCGTTCATCACGCCTTCGGCCATCTTATCCTCGCGGAAAGCCGCAAATTTTTCGCCCAATTGCCGCCAGCCATACATATCGAGGGTAAAATCGTCGCGCCCAAGCATCTCAGGCTCAGTGTGTTTGTCCAAAGGAATGAAGCCTGTCTTGATTTCGGCAACGCCGATGATTAGAGTGAGCAAAAGCACGAGTAGTGCCGCCTTGATGGATTTAGGCAACTTGTCTGGTTCAACCTGCTTATCACGCAGATACACAGCGGATAAGAGGATGAGAATAACGAAAGCGGGCGCGTTCCAATGCGGCAGGGTAGGGCGGGTGAGTGAGAACAGCCAGAACATCAAAATCATGGGGATGGCGGTGCAAAGCAAAATGCGAGAAACGGGTTTTTGGATGTTGGTTTTTCTTTTGAAGGCTGCAACAATGGCTACTATGGCCAAAATGAAATTCACCGGATTGTTGTAGAGAAACTCACCCAAAATCTCAGTGCCGAAAGTGCCGAAATTGATTTTTCCGCCGCCCACGCGCCCACCGTGGAAACTCAGGCTGATTAAATTGTTTTGGATGTTCCAGTAAAGAATGGGAATACAGCAAATTGCTGAAATTAAGAGGGCGAGATACAAATAGGGATTTTTCAGTTGTTTTCGGTTGAAAATCAGGATATAAAGCCCCATTCCGACCCAAAGGAAAACGCCTGAATATTTGGAGAGCATGGCCAAACCGGTGAATAATCCAAATAGTATCAAGTATCGGCCCTTCGACAAGCTCAGGGACCGAATGGCCATCCAGACGGCCAAAAGCCAAAACAGCATCAGTGGCGTGTCGGGCATGATGAAAACGCCCGCGATGACGAAGGCGTAAATGGAGGCGGTGTAAAGCAGGGCAGCGTAAAGCCCTGTCCGCGCATCCTTGATTTCCTTCGCAATCCTATATATAATATAGGTGTTGGTGGTCATTAGCACGACTGAGGCCAATCGGATGAAGAACTCGCTGTCGAACAATAAGTTAAGGCTGAACAATTGGATGACCCAGCCCACCATTGGGGGATGGTCGAAGTGGCTCCAATCTGGATAGAGGGCGTAGGTCCAGTAATAAACCTCGTCGTTGCCAAACTCCAACCAAGCGGCCAAAATGCCCCTCACGACCGCGCTGACAACCAACAAAGCAATCAGTATCTTGTTGATATTTTGCTCTTTAATCCTCACTTGCTTTCTTCTCCTTGGCTTTTTTGAACAGATACCAAATCATGGCAGCAAACGCCACGAGATACACGAAGCGGTACAAATAGGTCTGCGCTTGATTGACGATATCCAACCGTTGGTCTATGGGTTCGGGTGTCGTATGCCTCGTGACAGGATTCAGATAGAAATGTTGCAGTTCGTTGACATTGATTTCTGTCCTAACATATTGGTCTTCAGGCTGAATGACATACGATGCTGTTGTCACGTTTTCTTCGGTTTTCAGCACTTTTCCGCCCTGCCCGATGAATTTCACTTCGTGCATGGTGTTGGCGGAAGTGCTAATGAATAAGGTGTCGCCAACCAATTGGGCCTGAGTTAGATAGGGGAGGCTTCGGGCTTGTTCGACCTTCTGCTCCAAGGTCATCGGGAAGTGGAAAAAGTTGACGAACTCAACGGCATAGCACAAACCCGCATCCAAAGCCTGATACACATGCTCAGGGTTGAGGTCAGGGGTGTTAATCATGGTTAGATTGAGGCATACTTCACTGACTTTGTGGATGTTGTGTGTATCGTCATCGCCGAGGGCATACACTCTGTGACCGTTGGAGAGCGCCATGTCCCAATGCTCCAACGCATTGCCGTAAGGATTCAGGATTTCCAAAAGACGATAGTTGCTCAGCCATTTCATGTCGCTCACCTTGTAACCCTTCGTGAATGAGGCATGGGCGGGCATGACGAAGCGGCACCGCTTGCCCAATTCATTAATCATGTGCTGTTTCATGTTGAGATTCTGCATGAAAGGGAAGTCGGGCCAATACACCTTTTCCGCCCCGATGCAGATTTGATGCGTCTTGCGGATGAGGCCGTAGCCGTGTTCGTAGGCTGGGATATAGTCCTCTCTATCAGCACCATGCGGATTGATGCCCATATAATCTGAAATCCCGTAATGGTCATAGCCCAAGGCTTGATAAACGCTGTCGATGGCCGTTTCGGTGCTTTTGCGTCCGTTGGTCAGGCCGAAATACCTGCGAGAGTGGCAATGGAAATGATACTTTTTCCATTGGTCGGGCTTCATGTCCTGATAGGGGGCTTCGGCTCATTGAAACTGTAGGTGGGGACGGAAAGATATACATACAATACCAGCAGCAGCAAGGCAATACCGAGGGAGGCCATTACCCTGCCGAAATAAAACCAAAAGCCGTGTTTGTGTTTTCCTTGGCTCATCATTTCGGTTTTTGGGGTATGAAAATCAATTTCTTTCTGGCTATCAGGTTGTTGTAGCGTTCAAGCACCTCGCCGACCACATCCTCCCAAGAGCGCACGATGGAACGCGAAGCCTGCACGCCCACGCGATGCACACGCTTCGGGTCGTGAATCAATTCGCGGAGGCGATTGGCGAAAGCATCTAAGTCGTTGGGAGTCAGGAAGCCGTTCTCGTTGTCGGTGATGATGGAGGCAGCCGTGGCGGTTTCCACCAAAACCGAAGGCGTTTGCAACGCAGCCGCCTCTTTGACGACCAAGCCGTCAGTGTCGTAAAGCGAGGGGAAAAGGAATAGGTCAGCCGCTGCATAATACTGCTTGATGGTTTCGCGCTCGGTGACGGTTCCCACAAAAGTAACTTGGCTGTCCAAGCCTTTTTCGGTCACCATCTCCTTCATTGCTTCAGCCGCATAGCCGTTGCCGACGAAAAACATCTTGAAAGGCGTATCTTTCACTTTTTCAAGGGCTTCGATGATAAGGCGCACGTTTTTCTGCCAAACATGTTGCCCAACGAAAAGGCAAACGAAATCTTCAGGGGCAATGCCCAACTGCTTTCGCGCTTCGGCGAAATAGGCATCGGGATAGTCGGCCACGAGGTCGCTGCCATTGGGCACCACTTCCACATTGCCCTTGAATCCGTAATCCTTAATCACGTCTTTTACAGAGGCTTGTGGCACCCAAACCTCATCGGCACGCTCGTAGAAACTGACGATGCGCTTGATGATTTGCTCCACAACGGCTTTGGAGGGAATGGTTTGGCTGAAGTCGTCGCGATATTTGGAATGGAAGGTGGCCACAAAAGGGATGTTGAGCCTCTTGGCGACATTGACCGCCGCCCAGCCTGCCGCAAAGGGCGAATGGGCATGGACAATCTTGAAGCGACGCTTGACGATTTTGGCGAGGAAGGCTGGGTCAACTTCAGCAACGCCAGTGACATACGGCTGACGGAAAGGCACGGGAACCGAGAAATAGTCGAGAACCTCGTAGTCGTATTGCTTGTAGTCGGCTCCTGGCACATTCGGTGTAATGACAGAAACACCGCCCACCTTTTTCTGCATCCAATAGGCGTAGTTTTGCACGCAAACGGCCACGCCATCCATCACCGGCGGAAACGATTCGTTGAAAAGTCCGATGTTGAGTTCCATTTTCTTGAAATTTGGCGCAAAGATAGGAAATTACACTCAACTTTGCTTTCAACAATGCTTCTATTTGGCATTACCATTGAAATATAACATGAATGGCCATAAATTATCCTTGAAATCGCAGATTCAACGGAGTTAATTGTTCCATAAATTGAAATTCTTGATAATTGACTTCGTCGAAATGCTCCGCATTCAGCGTAGCTAATCTTCGATTTTGTGTTCAATTGATGTTAATTCGTGTAAAAATGAAATAGGTAAAAGATATTTTTGTAATTTTGCACCCTCAAAACCGAAAATCGGTGAATAATCTGTGTAAAATATTGATTATCAAGCAATTGGGGGGGGGTAAATCTCCGCTCCAAACTTTTGCATATCCTCTATCCAAGGCAGGGCCAATGGGTCCGGTCTTGGATTTTTTTGTGCCTGCCGGGATATTGGGATTCCCACTTGGCTTCCTTTTTACTCCCCCTGGCCCCCTCTCAGAGGGGGAAGCGCAAAGCGGGAAAGAACTTGGCGAAAGACTTGGCAGAGAACCCGCAGCCGGTAGGTTTCCCCCTCTGAGAGGGGGTGCCCGTCAGGGCGGGGGAGTTAAGAAACAACTTGGAAATTACTA
>CACXQO010000197.1 GCA_902769815.1 uncultured Bacteroidia bacterium
AACGTTTCCAACATCCATTATATGCAGAAAGGCGATTTGGCTGACAAAGAAGAGTTTAGCATTTTCCAGAACAAGCACAGCGGTGAGAAACTTCGTCGCACCATCGAGGAATTTGAACATTTTGATGGCATCGACATCTGCGGCATCGCCACGGATTACTGCGTTTATGAAACCACCAAAGACTTGATGGCTTTCTATCCCGCCAAGCAAATCCGCATCGTCACCAACTGCCTCGCCGCCGTCGACGACAACGACACTAAACTCGCCGACCTGATGAAGGAAAACGGCATACAAGGCATCGAATTTTAATTGACACGTTTCACGTCATTGCGAGGAGGAACGACGAAGCAATCCAGAGTAATACTAAGCTATTGAGTTTTAACTCTGGACTGCTTCGTGCCTCGCAGTGACGCAAAGCGGCTCATAATTACCTATGGGAAAATTCAAAGACTTCCTGCACCGAAAAAACATCGACCTCACTTGGAAGGCCTATTTTGTCGACGCTCTTGGTGCTATGGCGTTGGGCTTGTTTGCTTCGTTGCTCATCGGCACCATCTTCCAGACCTTGGGCGACAAAACTGGTATTGAAGCCTTCGTGACCATCGCGAAATACGCCAAAGCCGCTACAGGGGCCGCCATTGCTGTGGCCATCGCCTACAAACTCGGTTGTGAGGGCTTGGTATTGTTCAGTGCCATCGCCGTGGGCATTGCAGGCAACGAACTCGGTGGCCCGATGGGAGCCTACGCCGCTGTCATTGTGGCCGTTGAGTTGGGCAAAATGGTTTACAAGGAAACCCAAGTCGACATTTTGGTCACCCCTGCAGTGGTCATCATCAGCGGTGTGTTGGTGGCATACGCCGTGGGCGCACCCATTCAAAGGGTAATGACTGCGCTTGGCACTTTCATCGAAAACGCCACGCAAATGCAGCCTTTCCTTATGGGCATCATCGTTTCGGTGGTCATCGGTATGGTCTTGACACTACCGATTAGTTCGGCGGCCATTTGCCTTGCCATCGGTTTGGGCGGCATTGCCGGAGGAGCGGCCACAGCGGGCTGTTGCGCACAGATGATTGGCTTCGCCATACTGAGTTTCAAGGAAAACCGCTGGGGTGGACTCGTGGCGCAAGGTTTGGGTACTTCTATGCTGCAAATGGGCAACATCGTGAAAAACCCGCGCATCTGGATTCCGGTGCTTCTGACTGCAGCCATCACCGGCCCTATTTCGACTTGTATTTTCCATTTGCAAAACATCCCTATTGGTTCAGGTATGGGCACTTGCGGCCTCGTCGGACCTATTGGCATCTACACCGCAATGCCTGAAGGCGGCGCCAACATGTGGATTGGCATGTTGCTCGTTTGTTTCGTGCTGCCCGCCGTCCTCACTTGGCTTTTTGGCTTGATTCTAAGAAAGATAGGATGGATTAAAGAAGGCGACCTCAAAATCGACTGCTGATGCCCAAGCAACCTGACAAGCCGCTCACCCCCGACCAAGTTTTGGACAAGATGGCCAAGTATTGCGCCTATCAGGAACGTTGCGTAAAGGATGTGCGCGACAAACTGAAAACCTTCGACATTCCACAAAAAGAAAAAGACGAAATCCTTGATTATCTGTTGGATAACCGCTTTACCAATGATGAGCGGTTTGCCAAAAGTTTCGTGCGTGGCAAAATCAACCAAAGCGGCTGGGGCGTGAACAAAATCCGTTTCCACCTTATTCAGAAAGGCATTGATAAAGAGATAATTGACGAAGCCCTTGGCCAAACCGACGAAGAAATCTATCGCCAACGTCTCATCGACATTTTGAAGACAAAATCCAAGACCGTGAAGGCCGAAAACGATTTTGAGAAAAAGCGCAAATTGGCCGCATACGCTATGCAGAAGGGCTTTGAGGGTTCTTTGGTTTGGGAGGTTCTGAAGAAGATTTGAATCATTAGTCGCCAAAAATATAGACAATATTTTTTTCTGCTGATAAAAACACTAATCAAATACCCTATCTGTACCCAACATGTCATGAATGTTTTCAACATGTTGATTTTGAGTATCTAAAGAAGCACCTTTGTTAACTGCATTTTGCAAAATGTTTACAACTTCATGCTTATCAGTATAATTAGCCTTTGGATAATTCTCTTTGATATGATTAATAACCTCCAATATTCTATTTCCTTTTGTGACAAAAGTATCTTTGGGAATTATACTCAAATCCTTTAATTCACAATGATTTGAAAAGACGATGACAGAAAAAAACGGTAATTTAGAGAACTGAAAAGATTGCCTTTTCAAAGCATTTATATGGCTCTTGTTCTGTAAAATTGGATTGTAAAACCTATATTTTTCTCGTCCATAGGCAAGAATTTGTGTCCACTTTTGTTGATTACCCGTCCCAAATATCCATCCACCATAATCTTTAACCTCAATTACTATTATTCCTTCAGAAGTAACAACTACGAGATCGATTTGTGCATATTTTCCATTAGAAGTGGGAACATACAAATCATGAAATATAACCTTTGGAGAAATACCAGACCTGAGTAAATATACAACCAAATCTTTCTCAAAATCCGTCCCTCTATCCTCGGTTGTTACTTCATGCAAAGTATCATAATAGGAATGTGAAACAAATCCTCCTGCTTGATAACCTTCTTCTGTTTTTCTTGTTATCTTTACAACAACGATTATTACAATAATAACGATTACTATTCCAATGATAAACTCCATAACGACCTTTTAAAAACTAATATTTCCGTTGCGAAGATGCTCACTTAAAACGGCTTCATTCTTTTCCTCGCTCCATTCCCCCGACTCCCAAAGTTTATCCATTTCCTCAGTGGCTTTTTGGGCGTAATAGTTGGAAATGATTTGCCGCAGCTCGTGTACCTCATCTACAGACTTCATCGTAGCCAGCAACCGCAAAACGCTCAATTGTGCTTCGTTTAATACCGTTCTCTGTTCCATAGCGTTGTTATTTTGGCGCAAAAATAAGCATTTTTTTGTATTTTTGCGGCAAATTTCGACAAACAGCAATGAGATTCCCCAAACGCCTGATAACGCAAACGCCTGAGTGCCTGACAGAACCCGTCGGGCAGGTGCTTAATGTGATTATCTCGACGCTGTTCGCCTTGGTGTTCCTGACCGCATACGTCCCGTTTTCGGAAACGGCTTGGTTTCAGGTGGGACGTAGCCATTATTTCTTCATCACTGCCGCTTTCGTCGGGGCTGGCACTATGTTTTTGGTTCTCAGCAGAATGATGATGAATTGGGCCATCAAAAAGAGCCGGCATTTCCCTTTCTGGCTCTATCTTCTTTGGCTTTTCCTCGAAATCATGATTATTGCGGTGTGCCACACCCTGATTTCCTATTTCGAAATCCGGTCCACCGACCATAGTTTTGGCTACCTTTTTGCCAAATGCGTGCTCATCACTTTTGTGGCACTGGGTGTGCCTTATACCGTCACCATTCTTTCTATCTTGCTGAAAGACACGCGACAACGCCTTATGCTCACCAAGAGCGACACGGTGGAATCGGACGATGAAGTGATGCCCCAACACACCGAAATCATCAACCTGATGGACAACAACGGCAACCTGAAACTGTCAGTCAAGTTAGACAACCTCTATTACATCAAGGCGGAGGACAACTACATCAACGTGTTTTACCAACGCAGCGGCAGCATCGCGAGTTACCTGCTGCGTTGCAAGATGCAGACCATCGCCGACAACTGCGTGGATTCCAGCAGTTTGATGCGCTGCCACCGTTCCTACATCGTCAACATCAAGAAAGTGAGCGTATTGCACAACGAGGCCGATGGCTTTGTTATGGATTTCGAGCGCGAGGGATTGGATTCGGTGCCCGTTTCAAAGACCTATTCGGCGAAGGTGTTGGAGGTGTTTAACAAGAAATAGTTTCTGCACTGCCGTCTTATCATAGAAAGCCATAAAAAGTTGACACTTAGGGGAGTAATACCAAAAGTGAAAATAAAAAAGAAGATTAAGACTCGAAGAATGTTCAAAGAGGAAGAGATGTGCTATGAGTATGTTGATGAGGAGACTGGCAAATATGTCATCAATGAGACGGACAAGATGACAATTGCCAGCGAGTACCACGAGAGCGTCCGTCCGGCATCGGAGTTTGTGTCAGAGTATCTTTGAGCTGCGCAGTAGTGCTGCACGGATGGCTCGAGAAGTACCTGAACCGAAAAGAAAGTATATCTTTGAAACCCGAAACGGACAAAGCGACCAACATGGCAAAGAAGACCAAACAAAAGCTGGTAGAAGATCTCAGGGCGGCGAGGGCAACGAGCAAGCGCGGTGACGGCGACGACTTCAGGCCATTGGCTTTGGAGCCGATGCTTGTGGAGCACATCAAAAGAAACTGCAAGGAGCCGCCCCCCGTTGGGGAAACGTGAAACTTTGAATGCTGTTGAAGCGGCAGCTTGAGGAGACGGGGTACTGGAAAAATCCATGGAACAGGTCAGATGAATCCGGGAAACCGCTATCATTTGCCCCATCAAACGACTGCCACTCTAGATTGTCCATCGGCGATGGAACAAAGTCAGTGTTTCCATAGCATTTTCCTTGATTTTGCCTTCAAAATTACAAAAATGCAGGCTATAACCAACACTTTTCCATAAAAACTGCTGTCTGTAGGCAACACTTTCTCGGAATCGATTACAAAGGTTTGTCAATGAAGTAATTTATTTTCATTGATAATCAGCATAATACTGCTGTTATCAAAAATAGTTTGAAAAATAGTATAGTTTATAACATAAACTTGTTTATTTTTGCAGCGTCAAATGACACAAACACTAAACATCTTAACCTAAACTTTA
>CACXQO010000198.1 GCA_902769815.1 uncultured Bacteroidia bacterium
ATAATAGCCACCGTTTTTGCCCAATTGGTAGACAAAGGCGGTCTTGTCGACGTAGGCCCAACCTTCCTCGATGATTTTGGAGAATGTCTGTATGCCGATGGGATATTTGGTCATAATGCCCTGAATTTGAAAACCGACTGCAAAAATAAACATTTCTTGGGGAAAGATGGAAAAAAGAAATGAAAATTCGTGTTTGCGAAACGGTTTTTTTCCGTAATTTTGCACCCTCAAACAGAAAACCAGTGGAATTACTATGTAAAACATTGATTATCAATCAATTGGGGGGGGGCTAAATCTCCTTTCCAAACTTTTGCATATCCTCTATCCAAGGCAGGGCCAATGGGCTCGGTCTTGGATTTTTTTGTATCGGAACTACGGATTAAACGGATTAAACAGATTAAACGGATACCCGTATCCGTCCGCTGCGAGGCAGCATAATTACTTCTGTATCCACTCCGTAAAATCAGTGCAATCTGTAGTTGAATCTTGAATCTTTAAATCATCAACTTAAAAATCGTCAAAAAAAATGAACATCAACAAAAAACTGAAAGCCATCGTGCTTTCGTTAGGGCTGGCGGCCATGACGCTTCCATCGAATGCCCAAGTCATCAACAGGGGGCTGCTTCAAAATCCTTACAAGGACGAAAGCATTAAAAAACATGGAATGATGAACCCGCAAGGCAACCGAAGCGGAGGCTCAACCTTGGGCAATGAGGCCTTTGGCACAGCCGGAAGCCAGATTGGCAACGAGCCGTTCGGCGCTCCTTTGGGCGGCGGCCTCGGCATACTGCTTGCCGCCGGCATGGGCTATGCCTTCATCCAATCGAAGAAAAACAAACAGAATTAAGTAACAAAAAAAAGAAGAAAAAATGAAGAAACTGAGTTTGATCGCCTTGGCCTGCCTGATGGTGCTGGGCCTGGCACAATGCAAGAAAAACGAACCTACAAACAATAACACTGCCGACAACGGCAACCGCGTGAGCATCACCCTGACGCTCGACAAAGGCGGACAAAGGGTGCATCCCGAAGAGGAAAACGGGTTGGCCAACGTGGTTTACGACAACGGCGACATGGTGTATGTGGGCAGCAACGGCAAGTACATGGGCTACCTGACCTACAACGGCGACAGCCACTTGTTCGCGGGAAGCATCAGCACTGCGGCCACCGAAGGCCAGCCCCTGCAATTCGTCTTCATGGGCGGCCAAAACTTCCACGCCAACCTGACCGAGAACATCACAACCGAATACACCTTCAACATCGGCAACCAAAGCGACGACTTGGCCGTGATTTCGTGTGCGGCCTCCAACGAGAACTTCAGCGCAACCAAATCGGACTACACCGCTACCCTGCGCAACAAGTGCGCCTTGGTGAAGTTCGACTTGGGCGAGGTGAGCGCCGACGCTGCGATTACGCTCACGGGCGTGAAGACCCAGGCCACCATCGGCTTCGACGGCACGGTGACCAACGGCACGACGACGGGCGACATCGTGACCTACGGCACAGGCTCGACGCGCTACGCCGTGGTGCTCAGCGACCAAGCTGCGGTGACCAATGGCACCATCAGCGCGGAAGGCTACGAGGGCACGTTCAGCATCCCCTCGGCGGCCTACACCAACGGCTTCCTGACCGACGCCACCATGACGCTGACGGCTACGTCATCCGTTCCCACAGGCGCCATCAACGGCAAGTTCACCATAAACGACAATAACGACCAAGTGTATTTCTCGCAAGGCAACCTGCAATACATTGGCAGTGCCGCCACGCCTTACTGGAAGTTTGCCAACCACCAGTGGGATTATCTTGGTGATGGACAGGGCGCCGGCGTTGCGACCGCCGATTACGACCTCTTCGGCTGGGGAACGAGCGGCTACAACCACGGTGCCACCTGCTACCAGCCTTGGAGTTGTGATAATAATAATACTAAATATTATGCCTACGGTGGGACCTATAAAAACCTGTTCGACGAATCCGGCAAAGCCGATTGGGGTTACAACGCGATAAGCAACGGCGGCGGCGAGGAACACAAGTGGAGAACGTTGTCCCGTCCCGAATGGGTATATATCCTCGAAACCCGCGCAACGAGCACAGGCATCCGTTATGCCAAGGCCAAGGTGAACGATGTGAATGGAGTAATCCTGCTGCCCGACGACTGGAGCAGCGACACCTACAGTTTGAGCAACACCAACATCAGTGGTGCCAGCTTCAGCAGCAATACTATCTTGGCTTCGCAATGGAACACCTTGGAGCAAGCAGGTGCGGTCTTCCTGCCGGCTGCGGGCAAACGCAAAGTAACTGATTTCCACGATGTGGGCAGCAAAGGCTACTACTGGTCGGCCTCGCACGAAGATGAATACGGCGCGAAATGCATGTCCTTCGAAGAGTCGAACCTCCAATCGTACGTCAAATACGAAAGGCGCAACGGTCAAAGTGTGCGCCTTGTTCGCCCTGTCGAGAATTAGTTTTATGTGTTGGCAGAGGCAAGGCGTTTGGCAGCCGTTCTTGCGAATTTGCCATTCCCGTATGATTGTAGAGACGTCACAATGTGGCGCCTCTACTTTTTTTGTTTTGGGGTGTGCGGCTGCCATGGTGCTTCGGCAGGGGTTGCATTACATTTCACCCGGCAGGGGTTGCATTACATTTCACCCCTGCCTACTATCCTGCGTCACTCCGTGACTTGGTCAGGGGTGCGGAGGAACCCCATAGGGGTGAAAGGATGTTAGGCAGGCGGTGTAAACCCCTGCCGGTGTAAACCTCTGCCGATGAATCCATAAAAAAGCGAAGGCCATCGCTCCACAATGCAAGGAGCAGATGGCCTTCGTCCATTAATGAACTACAGTCAACATTCGGATTACCAAATCGCAGCGCGTTCCTCAGGAGCGATATACATCTTGCTTTCGGCTGGTATGTCGAAAGCCTCATAGAAGTGCGGCATCGAGCCGAGGGTGCGGTTGACGCGGGCTTCGGCGGGCGAGTGTACGTCGGTGACAACTTGGCGCTCAAGGTACTTGTCGCGGGAGTTGTTGCGCCAGATGGTGCCGTAGCTGATGAAGAAACGCTGGGCGGGCGTGAAGCCGTCAATGCTCTTGTTGGCCTTGGCCTCGTCAGTCATTTGGTAGGCATCCCAGGCCACATTCAGGCCACCGAGGTCGGCGATGTTCTCGCCAAGGGTAAGTTGGCCATTGATTTGGTAGCCACGCACTTGGAATTCGTCGAACAACTTGGCCAATTGGGCAGTGCGCTCGTTGAATTTTTTGGAGTCTTCCTCGGTCCACCAGTTGTTGAGGTTGCCTTTTTCGTCGTACTTGCAGCCTTGGTCGTCGAAGCCGTGGGTCATTTCGTGGCCAATCACCACACCGATGCCGCCGTAGTTGATGGCATCGTCAGCATCCATGTTGAAGAAAGGCGGTTGCAGGATGGCGGCGGGGAACACGATTTCGTTCATCTCGGGGCTGTAGTAGGCATTGACGGTTTGAGGCGTCATAAACCATTCGTCCTTGTCGACGGGCTTGCCGATTTTGGCCATGTCTCTCTCATTTTCAAAGCGGATGGCGCGGTGTACATTCTCGAAATACGACTCCGGGGTGACTTCATACTTGCTGTAATCCTTCCACTTGTCGGGATAGCCGATTTTCACGTTGAAGGCGTCGAGTTTGACGAGGGCTTTGGCTTTGGTGTCTTCGCTCATCCATTCAAGGTTCTTGATGCGCTCGCCCAACGCCACGCGCAGGTTGCCGACGAGTTCCAACATTCTGGCTTTGGCCTCGGCGGGGAAGTGCTTCTCCACATAGAGTTGGCCGACGGCCTCACCCAAGCAGCCGGAGGTTGCGTCAAGCACGCGGCGCCAACGGGGTTGCTGTACTTCCTGGCCATAGAGGTAGTTGCCGTAGAAGTTGAAGTTCTCGTTGTCTAAGTCGCTGCTCAGCATGGAAGCGCTGCCGTGGATGACCTTCCAGCGCAAGTAGTCCTTGAGGGTTTCGAGGTCGGTTTTGCTGATGATTTTGCCGAGGGCGGCAATGTAGTCGGGCATACCCACATTGAGGCTTTCGATCGTCGGTGCGCCGGCATTCTTGAAATAGGTGTTCCAATCGAAGTTGGGCGTGGATTTCTGCAATTCGACCAAAGTCCTCATGTTGTAGGTCTTGTCGGGGTCGCGGCGTTCAACGCGGCTCATCGAGTTTTTGGCCATCTCGGTTTCGAGGGCGAGGATGCGCTTGGCTTTGTCGGCAGCGGCATCGGGGGCAGTGCCGGTGAGTTCAAACATCTTGGCGACGTGCTCCACATACTTGTCGCGCATTTCTTGCGTCTCTTCCTTTAAGTAGTCGTCGCGGTCGGTCAGGCTCAAGCCACCTTGGAAGAGGTGCATGATGACCATCTCGGCATTTTTCGGGTCGGGACTGCCGCCTGCTCCAAAGAAACCTCCAATGCCGTCGCTGTGGAGCTTGCCCATCAGCACGGCCAATTGAGCCTTGTCATTCAGGTTGTCAATCATCTCGAAATAAGGCTTCAACTCGCTGTAACCGCGCTCGTTGATGGCCACGCTGTCCATACCAGCGTTGTAGAAGTCGCGGATTTTCTGTGCCACGCTGCCTTGGGCGGCATTGGCGTCTTGCGACACTTCGTCAATAATCTCTTGAATGAGGATTTCATTGCGTTGGTCGATTTCGGTGAAGGCTCCGAAGGTGGAATACTCTTCCGGAATCGGGTTGTTCTTCATCCAGTTGTTGTTGCAATAGCGGAAAAAGTCGTCCGCAGGATTGATGCTGGTGTCCATGTTGCCCAGTTCGATGGCTGGAACAACTTCT
>CACXQO010000199.1 GCA_902769815.1 uncultured Bacteroidia bacterium
ACGCCTTCTGGCAATGTCGCTTTTATTTTCAATAGGTTCTCTTTAATCATGATTCTTTGTTTTTTGAGCAGACAAAAGTACAACAATTTGATGGAATGGCGCATTATTCTTTTGTGTTTTGAAAATATCGCCAACTCGCCGAGTAAAAATCCGCCAACTCGACGAATGGCATTTTGCCAAGTTCCCAAACAAAAATCGGCCAAGTTCCCAAATGAAATCGTGCCAAGTTCCCAAATGAGAAAATTTGTATTTCTGCAACTTGTTTATTTTTAGTTATTTATGATTGTTTTTACAAAAATAGGCGATTTTTCGTATCAAAGGGATGACGGCGTTTATGTGGTGCCGGTGGGGTGTTTGAGGGATTGAAAGGAGGAGATGAAAACCAAAAGTGGCGACGAATCGATATTTTTTTGTAGTTTTGCGCAAAATTGAAATTGTATGTTATCGGAAAAAGAGACCATATTAAGTTCCATTCGTGCTTTGGGTGCCAAGGTGCTGCCCGAAGGAGCGAGGCTTATTCTGTTTGGTTCTCAAGCTCGCAACGATGCTCGTGACGATTCCGACTGGGACTTGCTCATCTTGCTCAACGATAAGCAACTCCAAAATGATACTTTTGGAGCGTATGCCTATCCTTTCGTTGAGTTGGGCTGGGAATATGGTACTTATTTCAGCCCGAAAATCTATACATACGCGGAATGGGCCAGACGAAAAGGCACGCCGTTTTATGATAACATCAACAGGGAAGGGGTTATATTGAACTGATTGACCTTTTCCGCTAACTCGCCGAACAAAAAATAGCATTATGCCACAAACCCTATATCAGAAACTCCAAGCCTGCCGCAGCGAGGAGGACGTGAAAGACGAATACATCCGAGCACTCGGATTGAAAGGCGTGTCGCGCAATCTAATTGACATCCAAACCAAAGAGATTTGGTTCGAGGCCAAAGACGGAAGCAAGGAGTCTATCTATGCAATGTACACTCAATTACTTCATTATGTACAGGATGCGCTGAACAAAGGCGAATACGTTCCACCTTTCCTCTGTGTGATTGACTGCGCGAAAGCGGCCATCATGAAAACGGAAGACGTGCTGCCGTTTTTGGCTCAAAAGACCATCAAGTGGGGGAAATCGGCCAGCAACTACACACAAGAAGCCTTGGATGCTGTTTCGGGCTTCATCGGAACGCATTTTGTTTCCTTCAGAATAGAAACACATGAGGAAGAGTTTATTCAAACCGTGAAAAACGCCATCAAGACGGGCAAAATTATCCGCACCCAAATCACGCCGGGCAACTTGAAAATGGTTTTTGACAAGTGGGTGCTGATGATTGGCCGCGAAATCAAGGATGTGTCGGAAGAGAAATACAACCTGCTCTTCTTCGCCGACATTATGTCGGACGGCACGGTTTCCACACATTCCAACCTTCCCGCCGAGCTGATTCACCGCAATGGCAATCCTTCTTTCCTTATGGACGGAAGACTATATGAACTTGGAAACCAAGAGGGCTACAGAAGATTTTGGGCCATCTACGACCGTCCGCCGAAAGAGGAATACCGCAACTACTTGCTTGAACGGCGCGACTCGCTTATACCCCTTGACGAGCGGCAGTTCAAGGGCGCATACTACACACCACTTGATGTGGTGGACAAAGCCTATGAATACCTTACGGCCACCTTGGGCGAGAACTGGCAGCGCGACTACATCGTTTGGGACATGTGCTGCGGTGTGGGCAACTTGGAAACGAAACACTCCTATCCTAGGAATGTCTATATGTCAACCCTTGACCAAAGCGACGTGGATGTGATGTTGGCCACAAAAACCTGTGTTCGCGCCGAGCGTTTCCAATATGATTACCTCAACGATGACATTGCCGACGACGGCACCATCGACTACAGCCTGTCCAACAAATTGCCTGACAGCCTGCGCAAAGCCATTTTGGACGCCCGAAGCGGCAAGCCCGGCGCGAAGAAAATCCTCGTGCTGATTAACCCGCCATACGGCGAGGCAACCAATGCAAGCAACGCTGCTCATGCCGAAACGGCAAAAAACAAGACCGACATCAAACGCACAAAAATGGCAGAAGTCGGAATGCCTGAATATGGCCGTTCAAGCAACGAGTTGTTTGTTCAGTTTGTTGCGCGAATTGCACACGAGATTCCTACTGCAACTCTTGCCATGTTCTCAACACTGAAATACATAAACGCCCAAGCCTCTGAAGATTTCCGCAACGCCTGGAACGCCCGTTATTTGAACGGTTTCGTGATTCACAACAAGGCATTTGACGGATTAAGCGGTGATTTCCCGATAGGCTTCTTGATTTGGAAAACAGACAACCGTCCCAATAGTCCCCAAGTGCCTGTTACAGAGGTTTGTTGCGATGCGTTTGACAAGAAGGTTCAACCTATTGGAAGCAAAACTTTTTACAATTTGCCAACAGAAACCTATCTTTCAAAGTGGATAAAGCGGCCCAAACCGAACAAGGAAGAATGTGTGCCTTTGACAAATGCTTTGACTCCTCCGCAAGGGGCAAGGCGCGACCAGCGAGGCACTCGTTGGTCAGACGGTGCGATTGGGTATATGTGTACGGGCGGAAATGACTTCCAAAACACAAAATACATTTGCTTGTTATCCTCTGGCTATTCTCGAGGTCATGGCTTATTCGTGAACAAGGAAAACCTTTCCCTTTGTGCTGTGTATTTCACGATGACAAAAATTCTTCAGCCCATTTGGCTGAACGATAGGGACCAGTTTCTGCAACCCACGGGCGAACTGACAGAGGAGTTTCAAAACGATTGCCTTGTTTGGATGCTTTTCAACGGCAGCAACTTGAGCGCCTCGGCCAACGGCCTCGAATGGAACGGGCGCACGTGGGACATTGTGAACCATTTCATTCCCTATACCGAAGAGGAAGTCGGAGCACCGAGTAGGTTTGAAAGTGATTTCATGGTTCAGTTCATTGAAAACAAAGAGTTTTCGGACGAAGCACAGCGGGTTTTGGATTGTGGCCGTGAATTGTGGAAGGCATATTTCTCGATGGAGGATGAGTACCAAATCCGCGAGCGTTACAAGTTGAACCGTCCCGATGTGGGCTGGTATCAGGTTCGCAACGCGCTTTCCGACCGGAACGACACGGGCAGCTACAGGAAAGTGGACTTCGCCGGATTTGAGCAGGCCTACAAGGAGCTTACGGACAAGTTGCGCCCTGAAGTGTTTGGGAAAGGGTTTTTAAAGAAATAACACCAATGTTTTATTACAATAGTGATAAACCAGAAATAAGCTGAATATGGATTTTTATAACAAAGAAAGTTATTCTATTGATGACATAGAATACGTAATTTCAAATGAGGTTGAAGAAAACATACACCTTGATTATAAGGCTTCGGGTGCTTTGGATAAAGATGAAAGGAAACGTTCAGAAATAACTAAGGATGTTTCTGCATTTGCTAATTCTGATGGGGGTATAATCGTTTACGGGATTTCAGAAGAAGACCATAAACCAAAAGAAATCAGTCCAATTGACGGTAGGGTGTATACAAAAGAATGGCTGGAAAATGTGATACAACAAATACAACCAAGGATAGAAAATGTAATGATATATCCAATAAGGGTTAATGATTTAGGGCAATCCATTTATGTGGTAAATATCCCAAGAAGCGGGAAAGCACCCCATATGGCAAGAGATAAACGTTATTACAAGCGTTTCAATTTCAAATCAGAGCCAATGGAGGACTATGAAGTCAAAGATTTGTATAATAGAATATCGATTCCGAAATTAGAGATTTTGGGATGTTTATTAAATCATAGGGAAGAAGATGATGAGGTCGTATATAATCTATTCGCTTCAATAAAAAACAATGGAAATATTGTATGTGAAACATATAAACTAAATTTCTATATTAATAATGCTTCGTGTTGTGAAAGTGTGTCATACAAACCTTTAGAAGAAAAGAACTCATTTACTATATTAGGTAAAAATAGATTAAAACTGAGTTCTCCCTCCCAAGAACCAATATATCCAGGTGAAGCATTGGATATAGGACATTTTCAAATAACGGTTAAGAAAGAGAACAGTGCCACTTTTTGGCAAGGAATTGTGATAGACATGATTCTTTTTTATTCAGGAGGGAATAATGATTTGGCTTACATACCTTCAACAAAGGAATATATCGAAGGGCGAGAAGAAATTGATAATTATATAGAGGGAAAGAATAGCAACCGTATTACAATACAGGAAAAATAGTGACCTTGCTTTTTTGTGGCATAATAATAATGAAAAATGGAAACGCGAACAACCCAATTCATATTATACCAGCTTCCTGATGAGGAAGGCGTAATTCAAGTAGTTGTCAAAGACGAAACAATCTGGGCGACGCAGAAGGCTATGGCTCAGCTTTTTGGTGTGGGTGTGCCTGCTGTCAGCAAACACTTGAGTAATATTTTGGAAGAAGGTGAACTGGTAGAAAATTCAGTTGTTTCCAAAATGGAAATAACTGACAACCATGACCATTGCAAAAATTGCAACTGTCATCTAATGAATTGAGAAAGTCAACCTGTCGGAAATTCCGACAAGTTCATTCAATTGTTCCAAAGAAAAATCGGAAATTCCGATATTTCTTCAGTTGTTGCAAATTTTGCAATAACTGCCGTTGAAGTGGATTAGTGGTATTTTCCAAAATGGAAATAACCACCCAAAACAGCGACTGTTTCCATTTTGGAAATAGTCATGTCGAGAGTTGCCGAGAAAAACTCGATAACTGATACGGATATTCCTATCGTTCATCTTTTTTTCATACCTTTGCGC
>CACXQO010000200.1 GCA_902769815.1 uncultured Bacteroidia bacterium
ACCCCGAACTACACCTTCGAGGCCAGCACCGCCGACTACGCCAGCCGTTTCCGCATCGTGTTCAGCGCCACCGAAAGCAACTCGACAAGCTCTGAGTCCTTCGCCTACTTCAATGGCAGCACTTGGATGGTGAGCAACACTGGCGAGGCCACCCTGCAAGTGGTTGACATGATGGGTCGCGTACTCCGCAGCGAAAACTTCAGCGGCAACGCCGAAATCAACCTGAACCAAGCGGCAGGTGTGTATGTGTTACGCCTCGTCAACGGCGAGAATGTCAGAACGCAAAAAATTGTAGTAAAATAAAGTAGTAAAATAAACAAGAATATTAATCTATTAACACCCTTAAAAATGAAAAAGACATTAATGACAATCGCAATCATGCTCGGAATGGGCATGGCTACCTTTGCCGAACCTTACGATGGTGGCGGTTTGTTCCAACGTGGCGTCGTTTCTGAAGAATTGTTCTATGGTGCGGGCTATTCCCGCGACAATACGCCTCTGCTGCCTTCGGGTCACAATCTGAATGAAAACCAAAACGCCGACCCCACCACGCCGTTGGGCAGTGGTATCGCTGTGTTGCTCGGCTTGGGTGCAGCCTACGCCGTGGCGAAGAAACGCCGCGATGAGTAATCTTTACATAACGCAATGGAAAAGACGGTGCCAAAATTCTTGGCATCGTCTTTTTTTTGTCTATCATTCAGGATTTTTCCTACCTTTGCCCCAAAATTTCAAAACTATGAAAAGACTCACCTTGACCCTTTTGGTTTGCCTCATGTCAACCTTTTCGATTGCCGGAAACCTCCTGAACGAAGGCTTCGAATACGCTAACCACGACCTCGAAAAGCCCGTCGGCTGGAACTGCGACGACAACTCTTGGCTCTGCGGCTACCTTGAAAAAGACCACAAACGAATGTCGCACTCGGGCAATTGGTACGCTTTCAGCAATACACAAGATTCGTGGATGTACATGCCCTTGTACCTGATTGAGAGCATGAGATACCGCTTCACCTTGTGGGCGATTACCGATGGCAGTTTCCAGTTTGAAATCTGGGCTGGCTCTGCGCCCAACCCCGACGATATGCACACGCAATTCCTTTCCACTACCGTTGAAAGCGGCGAATATGAGCGGATTTCTGCGTATGTGGAAACGATTCCCGCCGGTTGCCAGTATGTGGGCATTCGCGCTCTCTCCAACAACGGTGACTCTTATCTTACCATCGACGACATCGAGGTTGACATGGTGGAGCAATACACCTTTGAGGCTGAGCCTGTTACGGGCGACACGGCCATGTTTCCGGGCAGCGAGGGAAGTTTCCGTTTCCTTGTTCATAATGTCGGCTACGATGAACTCGACATCACGATGCACCCCTCCAACGAATATTTCACCAACTTCAGTTGCATCGCAAACGGCATGACGGGCATGACCTTCCACGCCGATCCTGACGAGGTGGTGGAAGTCACCATGACGGCCACCTTGCGCCCCGAAATCGAGCCGGGCACGGTCAGTTGGTTGGACATACAAATGACCATCCCCTGCAACTGCAACACGGCGATGGTCACCTTCTGGGTAACGCCCCTTGATCCAACTGGTGTTTCAGAAGGCAACGAACAGAATATCAATGTATTTCCCAATCCAACTACCGATTTCGTCACTGTTGAGGCAGAAGGATTGAAAGAAGTAGAGGTTGTTGATTTGATGGGAAAAACAATAAAGAGCGTCCCCTCCATCGGAAACGCCCTTCAAATTGATTTAACTGAACTGAAATCAGGGACTTACTTCATTTCAGCCAAAACCCGCTCCACTTCCTCTTTTGTGAAGCCAATCTTGAAAATGTGAGTCGGTTGAAGGTAATGGATGTCGTGCTCGGCCATGAAACGGCTTTCGCCGCCGCCCGTAATGTTGAGCATGACCACATCGTCAGTTTTCACCACACCTTTGTCAACTGCTTGCTGCAATGAGGCTGTGGCCACGGCTGCGGCATGGTAAATGTCAATGCCCTCGGCTTTCTCAAACAAGGCCTTTGCGGCATTGGCTTCGTCGTTGCTGACAGCGAAAATGTCGCCGTTGGTGTCTTTCAGGGCATCGTACAATCCTCCAGCAAGGCCGTAAGGCGGCTTGCGGTTGGAAAGCACAGGAGCACAAATCTCGGCGGCATCCTTGCGGGCTTGATCGGCATCGTAGGGCAACAGAGCGCGTGAGTCGGCATGCCAAGCATCATACATTGGGACGAAGGGTATGTTTTGCGACACCATCAGACGTGCTTTGTTTGTGCCGAAGCGGCCATCCTCAATGAAGCGCAAGTTGGCTTCCCATGCGGCGATGGCACCCGTGCCGCTGCCCACGGCTTGGAAGTAAAAGTCGGGCGTACGGCCGATGAGGGTTGTGGCTGACATCATCGTGGTACTCATGCCGTCGCGACGGGCGATGTTCTTTGCGCCACCTTCAGCGAGATAACCGTCCATTTCGCAGACCACATTTGAGAGGTTGATGGCATCGAAATAGTCGCTACCACTCTCTGTGGTGATGAGTCTCACGCAAGGATTCAAGGGCTTGTCGAACCACAACGCCTTGATGTTGTCCTGTGGTACGCAAAGCAGCAATTTGATATTGTTTTCGGAGCAGACCTTGGCGAAAGCGCGAGCCGTGTTGCCTGCCGAGGCCACCACAAGCACCTTGTCTTTCAGGTCGTCACCCAATCGGGCGCACACCGAATAGGCCTCCATTTCCTTGAAGGAGCAAGTCGTCATGCGTGCATTGCGCTCGGGCCACCAGCCGTTGAAGGTGATGTATAAATTGCTTAATCCCAAATGTTTGGCCATACCTTTACTTTTGTAGGTGATGGGTTCGGAGGGATTCTTCAGCATGGTTTTGATGGGCAGCCAGTCGGCATAACGGTAGAGGCCCAAGCAAGCCTCTTCCTTCACATCGAGTTGCTTCTTTTCGTAAACTGGACGCACCATGCTTGGCTTGTCGCATTGCTTGTCGTCCAAAGTCCAGCCTTCGTCGCTGAAGATGCGGCCTGTCGCCACGGTTTGGAGTTGGTATTTTGTTGGCATGAAAATCATATTCTTTAGTTTTGATTGAACCGCAAAAATAGGAAAAAGTAAAACATGTGACAGTAAATATCTTTACTAATCAAATGAAATTTTGCTTAGGGCAGTTTTATACCCCTTCGGAAACTTTTTTCCCTTTTTCGTCAAAAACGGTTGAACGAAAAACATTATTTGATAAATTTGCGGCCAAATATCCGAAAAAAAATAGAAAACGCATATAGCAATGTCAAAAGAAATCAAAGGACACATCACTCAGATTATCGGCCCCGTGGTTGACGTCTATTTTGCCGACGGCGAGACCAACCTCCCGAAGATTCACGACGCTTTGGAAGTGGTTCGCCCCAACGGGAAGCGTGTGGTGCTTGAATGTCAGCAGCACATCGGCGAGGATTCGGTGCGCACCATCGCAATGGACTCGACCGACGGCCTCATGCGCGGCATGGAAGTCACCCTGTCGGGCAAGCCCATCTCCATCCCCATCGGCAACCAAATCAAAGGCCGACTGCTCAATGTGACGGGCGACGCCATCGACGGCATTGGCCAACTTGACCGCAAAACCGAATACCCCATCCACCGCGAACCGCCCAAGTATGAGGACTTGGCCACATCGAAAGAAGTGCTGTTCACGGGCATCAAGGTCATTGACCTGCTTGAGCCTTACCTGAAAGGCGGCAAAATCGGCCTCTTCGGTGGTGCAGGCGTAGGCAAGACCGTGCTCATCATGGAACTCATCAACAACATCGCGAAAGGCTACAACGGCTACTCGGTGTTTACCGGCGTGGGTGAGCGCACCCGCGAGGGCAACGACCTGCTCCGCGAAATGATCGAGTCGGGCATCATCAAATACGGCGACGAGTTCGTCAAGGCGATGGAAGAAGGCGACTGGGATCTCTCGAAAATCGACAAGAAAGCCCTTGCCACCTCGCAGGCCACTTTGGTGTTTGGCCAGATGAACGAGCCGCCCGGGGCGCGTGTGAGTGTCGCCCTTTCAGGGCTGACCGTGGCCGAGTCGTTCCGCGACGACACCAACGACGACCAAAGCGACATCCTGCTCTTCATCGACAACATCTTCCGTTTCACGCAGGCAGGTTCGGAGGTGTCGGCTCTGCTGGGCCGTATGCCTTCGGCTGTGGGTTACCAACCGACCTTAGCCACAGAGATGGGTCAGATGCAGGAACGCATCACTTCAACCAAGAACGGGTCAATCACCTCGGTGCAAGCCATCTATGTGCCTGCCGACGACTTGACCGACCCCGCTCCGGCCACCACCTTCTCGCATTTGGACGCCACCACAGTGTTGAGCCGTAAGATTGCCGAGTTGGGCATCTATCCCGCCGTTGACCCGCTTGATTCCACTTCGCGCATCCTCGACCCGAACATCATCGGTGAGAAGCACTACAACACCGCACAGCGCGTCATCCAACTGCTGCAACGCAACAAGGAACTGCAAGACATCATCGCCATCCTCGGCATGGAAGAACTTTCTGAGGAGGACAAGATTGTCGTCCACCGCGCCCGCCGTGTGCAACGTTTCCTGTCGCAACCCTTCCACGTGGCCGAGCAGTTCACCGGTTTGAAGGGCGTGATGGTGCCGATTGAGGAAACCATCAAGGGCTTCAACATGATCATGGACGGCGAAGTAGACCAATATCCCGAAGCGGCCTTCAACCTCGTGGGCACCATCGACGAGGCCATCGCCAAGGGTGAGGAACTGATGAAAAACGCTGCCAACAATTAATAT
>CACXQO010000201.1 GCA_902769815.1 uncultured Bacteroidia bacterium
ATTGACAACAATCAAAAAACATCTACAACCATGAAAAAGTTATTTGCTACACTACTTCTAATGGCAATGGCAATGAGCGCCTCTGCCTATGATTTTTCTGCCGTGTGCGAAACAGGACAGACCTTGTATTACAACATTCTCAACGACCATGAAGTGGAAATAACCTATCCGAATAATGCAAATGGTGGTTGTTGGCTTGGCTATAATACACCTGCGGGCAATCTCAGCATCCCCGCAACAGTTGTGAATGAAGGTATCTCTTATGTTGTGGTGTCTGTTGGAAATCGTGCGTTTTATCAATGCTTTGACCTTACTGGCGTGGAAATTCCAAATACTATCATTTCCCTTCAGGAACAAGCATTTGCAGGCGCAGGACTTACTTCATTGGAAATTCCTAATTCCGTGACATCAATTGACGGATGGGCTTTTAATGCTTGTACTAATCTCTTGTCCCTCACCATTGGAGCTTCGGTTTCCACCATTGGATCAGGAGCTTTCGCAAGTTGCTGGAACTTGCAAAACATCCATTGCAATACACCAACACCGCCCAGTTATGCCTTTTTCTATGGTTTTGGAGGTCTTTTTAACGAAAATATATTTAGAGGTGTCCATAGTTACATCCCTGTTTATGTCAATTGTCTTTCTCTCAACCAATTCCAGTCAAATCCTCAATGGAAGCAGTTTACCAATTTAATAGGTATGTTTGTTGGAGTTCCTGAGCTGAATGTGTGTTGCAATATTTCAGGACTTGGGACTACCGAGATAGTCTCTCTTCCAGAAGATTGTGACCATTACACCGCTACGGTACGAGCCATCCCGAATCCAGGGCATGAATTCAGTTATTGGAAAAAGGGTATTGAAATGGTCTCCTTTTCACCGGAATACACCTTTGCTTTAGATCAAAACACGACTCTCGTTGCCTGTTTCGACAATGCCCCTATTGTCTATGACTCCATTGCCTTCCCCAACCATGTCATCGGACGCATTTTTGATACTACCAGTCAAGTTTCCCATGAACGTCCCTCCAACTTCATCTATGACACATTCGGGCAACTGATAAAGTATGATCTTCCAGGGGTTATTGTAAGCGACTATGTTTTTGTCGAAAACCCCACTTTGCCCAACGGCATCCAAACAACTCGTTTTTACTACCCTGACATAGAAGAGCCTGAGTGGTTTTTCTACACATACGATAACAATAGGATAAAGCATAGTGAGAAATTTGCTGAGGGTATGGCCAGAGTGTTTGCATACGATTATTACTATGATGAGAATTGGCACATCATTAAAAAAGACAGGATTAATATTGATGGACGAATAATTGAACAAAACCTTTTTGAATATGCAGATAACTACAGGACCAAGATAGATTCATATTACGACTTATTTCACTTATACCCAAACGAGTTACTAAAAATGCAGACAACGAGCCATTATAATGAACGGCTGCAAATATTATCTTCACAAGTCGATACATACGACGAAGCAGGTGACATCACTTCCAAAGTATTGGATACTTATTCATACGCCTCAAACAATAAGACAGAAAGCATCATCACCCAAACCTTCACCGAAGAAGAATGGGTCAACACGAAAATTGTCCGTTTTGTTTATGATGACAAGAACCGAGTTGTCGAATACAAAACAGGAATATGGTCGCCTGAAAACCAAGATTGGAATATCACCAGAAAAACCGTTTATGACTTCAACGACGAAGAGCAAAAACTCATTGTGTCGTTCTTTCAGAAAAGCGGTGACGAATGGGTATGGCATCATTATACAGGCCAGCAACCCATCTTCTTTGAACCAGGCTTGGATGAATGGGAAAAGGCAATTTATAGTTATCATGGTTTTGGAATCAACCAATTTGAAATCACCCTGCATTATATGACGAAAGAAAAAGAAGAGGTGTTCCCGAGTCAATCGGAATGGTACTACGAAATCCAAAACGACGATGGCAGCATCACCTACCAGCACCTTGAATATGTTGCCGACACGGTGTTTGAAGGCGGGAACCGCCCAAAAATCATCGTGCGCAGCAACACACATTACGACCGCGACACAACTATGGAAGTAACTCACGAATATATCTACGAAGAAGGCGGCAAAGTGTATTGGTGGAACAAAGACCTTGAAGAGTTTACGATTCTCTACGATTATGCCGCCGAAGTTGGCGACGAATGGGAAATCAAGGTGGGAACGGAAAGTATCACGGTTCATGTTGACGAAGTGGATGTTTTCGAATATGATGGCGATACCCGTAAACGATTGCATATTAGCGATATAGGAGATTTGTTTGGCGGTGACATCGTGGTAGGCTTTGGCCACATGACCAATTTCTTCCCAGAAAAACTGATGAACCAAGGCAAAGGCTACCGCGTGGAAGGCTTGCGTTGCTATTGGGTAGAAGACGCACTGCTCTACCACAACGGCGACGGCGATTGCGATGCAATTTATGGCGAATTGCATGGCATTGAGGAAGACGACCCTTCGACAGGCTCAGGAACCGAAGGCTCAGGGGCCTTAACGGGCTATCCCAATCCGGCCAGCAACATTTTGTTTGTACGGCTGCCACAATGTGACAGCCCTACAACGGGACAAACCGAATACCGCATCACCAACCTCATGGGACAAACCTTGCTGCAAGGCACAATCACCGCTGAGAACCAGCAGATTAATATTGAAAAACTGCCTGCGGGGATGTATTTCATCAGCATATATGGTGAAACGGTGAAATTTGTGGTGAAATGAAAACTCGATGTAATATAATTGCGTTCTTTGTGATGGCAGGTCTGACAGCCTGCCACCACGAGGCGCGCTATTTCAAAGAGGCTGAAACGCACTATCAGCAAGGCCTCGAACAACGCGCCGCTAAACAGAGCGAAGCCGCCGCCGAGTCGTTCAGCCAAGCCTTGCTTGCCCTTGAGCAATGCAAGCCCGACAAACCCGAAACGAAACGGATGAAAGCCCAAATCGAGGACAACCTACTCGGCGACTCCACCCTGTTGATGAACGCCCTGCGCAACTGCGGTAGGGCGGCGGCCTCATTGGGCGACATCAACGCGGCAGAACAGCATTACGACAATGCCCTCATCCTCTCCAAAGCCTTGAACGACAAAACAATGCAAAACGAAATCCTTTTGGAATCGAGCCGCGATGTGTTGTTGGTGACGGAAGATTATGAACAAGTGATTGAGCGCGTCAGTCAAGCCTTGGCCAACGGTGCATCTGGCGATGGTCCGCTTACTTTGGGCTTGGCCTACTATTATTTGGAGCAAGACAGCCTCGCCATCGTCCACCTCACCGAAGCCACCCGAAACGAGATGGCTGGTGTGCGCATGTCGGCCTACCAAGCCCTTTGTTACTTGCATCAAATGCAAGGCGATTATGCGCAAGCCCTTGAATGTCACGAACTTTTCAACGAAAACATGATGCAGGCCGACCACGAGCATCGCAGCGAACAGGTGCAGCGTATCAAGGCGGAATACGACTTGCAAATGCAGAAAAACAACCTCGAAGCCGAGCAAAAACTGCGGAGCCTTTATCTATACCTTATCCTTAGCGGCTTGGTCGTGGCCTTGGCCGTTGTGCTATTGCTTTTGCGACAGAAAACGCTGAACGCCAAACTGAAAGCCGAGGAAATGAAGAACCAATTGGAAACGGCGTTGAAGAAAAACAAGGTGTATGTGACCGCCCTTGCCCTCACCGAGCAAATCACCGCCTCCACTCTCGACTTCGACCTGAAGGAAACAGAATGGGACGACTTCGTGACGCTCATCGACAAGGTTTACAGCGACTTCACGAAACGGCTCATGGAAAAGTATCCCACCCTCACCAAAAGCGACCTACAAATCTGCTGCCTCACCAAGCAAGGCTTCAGCAATCAGGTCATCTCCATCCTGATGAACCTGCAAACCAACAGCTACGCCCGCCGCAAGTCGCGCATCAAGCAGGACAAAATGAACGGCTTGGAGGATGAGCGGAGTTTTGAAGAGATAATCAAAGAAATATAAATCATAAAAATATATACCATGAAAAAGTTATTCACAATCATAGTTTTAATGGCTTGGGTGATGAGCAGCATCGCTCAAGAAATCATTTGGCAACCTTCCTCCATCAACCTTCATTGGTTGGGTGGCGACGGACAGGAAAATGCCTTTTACGACCACATGACACTCCAATACGACTCTTGCGGCCACATCTCCCAGTTGAACCACTCCATCAACTATCCTTATCCTCAAATCCAGGAGACAAGCTACGAGTACGATTCCGTCGGAAACCTTTCATACAAGTCTTACAGTTTTATACAAGGATCCAGTTGGGGTGGCAATTACTATTATTACACCTACGACCAACAATCCAATCTCACCGAACTGTATGTGGAAGAATGGGGGAGATTGTTTAATCACCGCCCCGTGAGCAAACGTGTCTATGAATATACGGACAACACGCCGACTAAAATGTACTATTACTATTTTGACTTGTGGGAAGGCGTGTTGATTTTGTCCTACCACATAGACCATGTTTACTCGAGCGATGGGAAAACGAAAACAGAAACCAAGATTGCGGCCAACGACCTGCCTATGGAACGCGACACCTACATCTATTCCGACAACAACGAACTGATGAACCAACTGCATGAAACCGTTGATTCGTTGAATCAGTTTGTGAATCAATACCTTATCAACTATGAATACAACAATGACGAACTCATATCGAAAACTGAGATGGCTTGGTCTAAGGCGTTGTCAGCTTGGGTCGACTCGACCTACACGGAATTCCGTTACGAGAACGGTCTTCTCGTTGAGAAGGATTTCACTCGCTGGGCTGCAGACACGCTAAACACTCGAACCCAAGAGCAACGCACCTACGACGATTATGGAAACTGCATCCTCATTTTATATAAGGATTTGATAAACGGAGCTTTAACTGAAACAAACAGAGCCTTTTATGCTTATGATGAAAACAACCTTTGCATTGCAGCCTTGGCACAAACCTATTCCGATTCCACTTGGGTGAAAGGCTTGTTCTCACATTCCGAGCAACTGTTTCTGAATGTTGGTTTCGACCATATCAACAAGGAATTGGGAACGCTCCAAAACAGATTCAGAGCCGAAGTCGCTGGGTATGTATCCACGCCAAATCCCTATTTCGCAGTGACCGAAATACCCACAATCCACTGCACTACATTCCCTAATCCAGGGAACGGCGTCATGAAAGTGTCGTGCGATCTCGACAACGCCTCCATCCACATTTTTGACATGCACGGAAGGTGGGTTAAGTCGCAACGCATCAACAATGGTATCACTCCCGTTGTGATGGATGACGCGCCCTCGGGTCTATACATTTGGCAAGTCTGGTCAGACGGAACCATGAAAACGTCAGGAAAATGGATTAACAATTAAAACTTTATGGTCATGAAAAAACTCATTTTACTATCAGTCATTATGTGCCTTTCCCTAATTGGCACAGCCCAAGAGAGCTATTTCGACTTTTCGGTTGCTAACGAGTCGGGGCAGATGCTGTATTACAACATCCTTGATTCCGTAGCCCACACTGTGGAATTCACCTGCCCGGGGCAAGTCGTAGACTATCAAAATGGCTGGGAAGGCTATCAACAACCTACGGGTCAATTGATTCTGCCCTCCACCGTAAGCCACAACGGGCAAGACTACACAGTGGTCGCCGTAGGCGATAATGCATTCTATCGATGCGATGGAATCAGAGGCAACCTAAGCATCCCCTCTTCTGTAACACGTCTTGGAAAACGCTGCTTAGAATGGTTTAATGCTAACACGGATACCTTGTTCCTTTCCGAAGGACTCATTGAAGCAGATGAGGAAGCTTGCGCTGGCACTCGTTTTTATATTGGCCATTTGCCCAGTACAATGGAAAAAATTGGCTTCGCGGCTTTTGCCGAAAAAGATTTCCCACGCCACCTCGTTCTTCCACAATCATTACGGATTATGGGAGCTGCCGCCTTTTCGGAGTGTTTTACCATCAAAGAAGTGACCATCCCAGAAAATGTGGACAGCATCGGAGGAAACGCTTTCTATTTCAATACCCAATTGCAGCAAGTCAATTTCAATGCGAGGAATTGTGCCTACATCCACTCAAACGCTTTCCAAGACAGTAGCATCAAGCGTCTTGTGATAGGCGAGCAAGTGCAGTCTCTCGAATGTTGGATATATATCCCCGGTGTGTCTACGGTCACCTTCAAGGGACAAAACCCACCTGCCATCAACGAGAACTCCTTTGCATACTACAATGCCAACTTTTATGTCCCAAAAGGTTGTTGGGAAAGATACCACAACGCGCCGCATTGGGCCAATATCACCAAATTATTTGAGCTGCCAGGAAGCTTCGCATCTGAAGGCGCCGAATGGTATTTCAACAAGCTCTCAACGCAATCCATCCTAAACGACTATCATCGCATGGTGGTGTTGGGCAAAGACACAATAATCGTGAACGGTGAAGCGACGGAAGTTTCAGTCATCAGCAACCCGTTACATTCCGACACGTTACAATTAGTGTATGAAAAGGACGATGTTGTATATTGGTACAACCCCGTAAAACAATCTTTTACGACCTTATATGACTATAATGCAAGGGTTGGCGATTCGTGGACTGTTTCTATCGACACCGTCGATTATGACATTTTGGTGATTGCCATCCAAAACGTCATCTACAATCACCGCTCCTACCAAATCCAATGGGTTCGCAACATAAGCCCCGGAATGAGTTTCGACGGCAGAATCATCAAGGGAATAGGTTATGAACACGGCATATTCCCATTTGCCATGCAACCAGATTCCCAAGACACGACTTATATCAATGGCATTAGATGCTATCTGGAAAACGACACCATCATGTACCACAACGGTTATTTGGATTGTGACCAAGTTGTCGGCTGGAATGGTTTTGAATGGTACTACGAAATCCAAAACGATGATGGGAGCACTACCTACCAACACTTGGAATACACGTCTGACACCACCATCAACGGCAAACGCCCGAAAATCATCGTGCGCAGCAACACGCACTACGACCGCGATACTGTCACAGAAGTGACGCACGAATACATCTATGAGGAAAACGGGAAGGTGTATTGGTGGAACAAACAACTGCAACAGTTCACCACATTGTATAATTATGCAGCTGAGATAGGCGACGAATGGGAAGTCTTGGTGGGTACGGAAAGACTGTCCATGCATGTTGACACCGTGGAAAATATCGAACACGAAGGAAACCCGTACACCTTGCTGCGGGTAAGCGACGCAGACGGCCTCTTCAGCGGCGACATCGTGTGTGGCATCGGCCACATGACGAGTTTCTTCCCTGAGCGACTAATGAACCGAGGCAAAAACTACCGCGTGGAAGGCATGAGGTGTTATTGGGTGGATGGAGAATTGGTCTTCAAACTCGGCGACAAGGACTGCGACGAGGTGTATGAACAACTGCACAACGGCGTAGAGGACAGCCCTTCGGCAGGCTCAGATACCTTCACGGTCTATCCCAATCCAGCAAACAATGTTTTGTTTGTAGAGACGCGGCGCGCCACGGCTCTACCAGCGGAACAGAAATACCGCATCGCCAACCT
>CACXQO010000202.1 GCA_902769815.1 uncultured Bacteroidia bacterium
CACGACTTGGACATTCTGCTTACCATCGTGAAATCACCGGTCAGCCATATCAGCGCGAGCGGTGTCAGCATCGTCAGCCCGACACCAGATATTACCAATGTGCGCATTGAGTTTGAGAATGGTGCGGTGGCCAATCTCACGGCTTCGCGCCTGTCGATGAAGAACATGCGCAAAACGCGCATCTTCCAGCAGGGAGCTTACATCACCGTCGACTTCCTCGATAAGAAGGCTGAAATTTTCCGCATCCATGACGAAGTGGACGAATCCAACCCGCTTTCGACCACCATCACCCTCGCCGATGGCAGCGAAAAGCAAATCACATTCGAAATGCCTGAAATCCACCCGATTAACGCCATACAAACGGAATTGGAAAGTTTCTACGACGCCATCGTCCACAACACCACGCCCGCCGTCACCATCGACGACGGCATCAATGTGCTGAAATTGGCCTATCGCATCCTCGATTCCGTCAACGAATCCATCGCCAAAGTGAAGAAATAAACCCTGACATTTACAATAATCATCCCTCTTCGTCGTTACCTAATCAAAATCATTGTCATGACAAGAAAATCCATCCTTTTCATTATGCTGGGCATAGTGCTCATGGGGCTTGCCTCGTGCGCCAAGTTTGAAGGCCCGCAAAAGATACCGTCCTATATCCACATCGATTCCATCTCACTCGATCCCAACATGGACTATTCGCTGTATGGGGCTCCGACGCACAAAATCACCGACGCTTGGGTGTATGTCGACGACCAAAACGTTGGTTGCTTCGAACTGCCTGCCACTTTCCCCATCCTGAAGAAAGGGGAGCACAAGGTGACCATCTATGGCGGCATCTATCGCAACGGAATATCCGCCGCGCGTCCGTGGTATCCTTTCTATAGACCCATGAGCCAAAGGATGAACCTTGTGGAGGACAGCATCATCAACGTGAATCCGGTCCTCAGGTATTACACGCAGGACGAAGGCACCGTTTTCGCGTGGATGGAGGATTTCGAGAACGCCAATTCCTTGTTGCCTGATGCCGCCAGCGATACAGGCATCATTCGCGTTAGCGGCAACGAGGCTTGGCATTCCAACAACTCATTCTTCTCGGGCAAGGTGGAGCTGCCCCCCGATTCTCTCGATTTCACTGTTGCTATGGCCGACGGCGTTGATTTCTACAGGAACATGAACGGCGTGTATTGTATGCTTGAGATGGACTATTGCTGCAACGACACGTTTTTCGTCGGAGTGAAATATTTCAAGGACTACCACCTCACCACTTGGCCACTTGTGAAGGTGACACCCACCGACAAGCAGCACGACAAGCCGCAGCGTTGGAACAAGATTTACATCAACATCGGCCCGACGATGAACGAAAACTACACTGCCGACTATTTCAAGGTCTATTTCACTTCCGACCTGACCACCGCTATTGATACCCTCTATGGTCATTACTATCACCCCATCAACGAAAGGCGCTACTACTATTTCGATAATCTGAAACTGATTTATCGCAAGTTATGAACAAGAAGAAACTGGCCAGCATCTATCTTGCCGTCGATTGGATTGCGTCCATTTTGGCGTGGACCTTGTTTTATTTTTTCCGCAAGGCGCACGAAGACCTTTATATCAATTATTGGGACCGCATCACCCATTCTTTCAGCACGCCGAGTTTTTGGATTGGCGTTGTTTTCATCCCCATTTGTTGGATTATCCTCCATGCCGTCACGGGAGCTTACGAGAAAGTGTACTACAAGTCGCGCCTGAAGGAACTTGGGCAAACTTTTTTCATCACGCTTTTGGGCGTAGTGGTGCTTTTCTTTGTAGTCATCCTTGATGATGAAGTGGTGAACTACAAGTCTTATTATCAGTCGATTATCGCACTCTTTACCTTCCAGTTCTTGTTGACTTACATTCCTCGTGTCCTCATCACCACTACAGTGATTTCGCGGATTAGGGCCAAGAAAATTGGGTTCAATACGCTCATCGTGGGCAGCAACGACAACGCATGTGCCATCTTCAAGGAGATTGAAGAGGAGGTGAAACCTTCAGGAAGGCGTGTCATCGGTTTTTTGAATGTCTACGACAAGAAGGAATACAAATTGGGTGAATTTCTGCCCCATCTCGGCTCGTATCACGACATCGAGCGCATCGTGAAGGAACAAAATGTGGAGGAGGTCATCATCGCCATTGAGCGTTCCGAGATTGAAACAATGAAAGTGCTGCTCACGGTTGTCGACTCGACCGAAGCCAATGTGAAAATCATCCCCGCCATGCAGGATTTGGTGTTTGGTACCGTCAAGCAGTCTGCTATCTGGCAGGCGCCTTTGGTGCAGGTCACGCCCGAACTGATGCCCGTATGGCAAAGGGTGGTCAAGCGGGTTTTCGATGTGGTTGCCTCCATTTTCGCGCTTGTCATCCTTTCGCCCGTGTTTTTGGCCTGCGCCATCATCGTAAAGGCCACCTCGAAAGGACCTGTCTTTTATGTGCAGGAACGCATCGGCAAAGGTGGCAAACCATTCAAGATGGCCAAGTTCCGCAGCATGAGGGTGGATGCCGAATCGAGCGGCACGCCTATGCTTTCGAGCGACGACGACCCGCGCATCACCAAGTTCGGCAAGTTCATGCGCAAGGTGCGTTTGGACGAGATTCCGCAATTCTGGACCGTACTGAAGGGCGACATGTCGATAGTGGGCTATCGTCCTGAGCGGCAGTATTTCATCGACAAAATCATGGAGAAAGCACCCTATTACCGCCTCTTGTTGAAGGTGAAACCCGGCATTACCAGCTGGGGCGAGGTGAAATACGGCTATGCTGAGAACGTGGATGAAATGGTGGAACGCCTGAAATACGATGTGCTTTACATCGAAAATGTGAACCTTGCCTTAGATATCAAGATTTTGATTTACACGGTTTTAATCGTTATCCAAGGGCGCGGAAAATAAGAAACGCTCATTCTTTCTCCACTATCCAATCCGACACCGTCTTGGTTTCTTGCGAGAAAGCGATACCAATTTTAACAACGGGCTTGCCCTCGGCTTGGTAAGGAATCGCATAATCCTTCGTGTTGATTTGTTCGAGAGCCTCTTGTGCCGTGCCGCGCATTTTCAGTTCCATCACATAGACCGCATCGCGCATGAAGACCACTACATCCGTCCGACCCCGCGCCACCTTCACCTGTGTAAATGTGCGGCAATTGAAGATGGAAAATACTACATAGGTCAACACCTCATAGTAGGCTTCATACTTGGTGATGTCGTCCAAATCCTTCTCGCCGAAGTCGAGGTAAGGAATCGAGGCGAAATAGGCTTGCATGGCTTTCAATGCGGCCTCGATGTCATGCTCAAGAAGGGATGCGTAGAAATTGCCGGCAAATCCACGAGCGTCTTGGTTGAGGTTCATCATGCGGCTCATGAAGTTTTCCATGAAACCAACTTTCACTTCAGCGTTGGGGAAATCCAATGTGAAGAGGTCGCGGTTGAAATCATAGCCCTTGATGGTGAGGTAGCCCGCCTGATAGAGCAAGGGCAAGGCCGAAGTCATGCCCTCGGTGGGCACATCGAATTGCGTCGACGGCACCTTGAGTTGCTCCAGTTCCAGTAAATTCGTGTTGAAGCGTTTCATCGACTCGAAAAGAAAAGTGGGCGTTCCGCTGGAGAACCAGTAATAATCAAGGTCTTTCATCTTGAAGGCATTCACCAAACTGTAAGGATTGAAAATGTCCTTGGAGTCTTTTCCGAAATGATACCCGTCATATTGTTGCTTCAGCATACCGATTATTTCCTCTTTGGAGCAATGGTATCTATCGGCGAGCAGTTGGATATCAGGGTCGAAAACGGTCAGCATCTCATCCTTGGTAATGCCGCAAAGGGCGGTGTATTCTGGATCCATTGAAATGTTGGTCAAGTTGTTCAGCGTGGAGAAAATGCTCAATTGGCTGAACTTGGTGATGCCCGTGATGAACACGAACTGCTCATCGGCATCGCAGGCTTTTACAACTTGATAGAACTCCTGCATGATGCGCCGCACCTCGGTCAGTTGTTCTGGCTTGTGGAGATAATCAAGCAGGGGGGCATCGTATTCGTCCAAAATGACTACTGCCTTCAAACCGGTTTTCTCATGTACTTGCTGAATCAGATCCTTGAAACGTTTGCCAGGCGAGCCTTCGGTCTTTTCCCATTTGTAGCGTCGCTCATGCATGTCCAACTGGCTATGCAATTCGTCAACAATCTGCTTCATTTCCCACTTGTTCTTACATAGGCTCATGTCAAAATGCAGTACAGGATATTGTTTCCAGTCTTTCTCCAACTCGGCGATGGCCAAACCTTCAAACAGATTCTTGCGGCCTTGGAAATAATATTTCAAGGTGCTGCAAAGCAGGCTCTTGCCAAACCTTCGTGGACGGCTAAGGAAAACGAATCGAGATTCCTTGGTCAGTCTATAAATAAGGTCGGTTTTGTCTACATAGATGCGTCCGTCTTGTCTGACATTTTCAAAATCGGCGATGCCAGCGGTGTAGAGTCTCATGGGTAGCATAGCGAAAGAAGTTTTTCCGCTGCAAAATTAGCATTTTTCCTTTTTACCATGCGAGATACGAAAAAAAAACTGCTGGTCGCAGGTTCAAATCACCCCACGCTCCAGCAGGGTCATAATTGTTTCGATTTGGTCGTCTTCGGGGTTGTTGTGCGGGTCGTATTCCGTCTTGAGGTTGTATCCCCACAGCCGCGCAAAGCCTTGGTAGAAGAAGGCGCGCACCTTGCCGCGCAGTTCCTGTACGACTTGATAGGA
>CACXQO010000203.1 GCA_902769815.1 uncultured Bacteroidia bacterium
AGGGCAACAGCGCCAAAAGCGCAAGGCAGAAAAAGAGCAGCCATTTGTCGAAACGCAATTGCACGGGCACGCCTATCCACGACTGGAACGCGGGCAGCAACCCCCACACCGCCAATAAGGAAAGCCCCATCGCCACAAGGGTAATAAGCAAGGTCTCCAATATGTTGCCCGAAAAAATCCTGAACTCGCTGCACCCAAACACCCGCTTGACGACCCTGTTTTTGGTTTGCTGCACCGAATACGACACATCGAGCGTGGCGCAATTCACGATGGTGACCGCCACGATGAGCAGGATGCCAAAGATGATAATCAATACATACGATGCATTGCCGTTACCCACACTTTCTGAATCGTTGTAATCGGTGTGCAGGTGGATGTCGCGCAAAGGCTGGAATTCCATCCATTGCTGCTTATCGTACTTCTCCGTTTGGATGTTGGCTAAGCGTTTCATCTCCGCCTTGCTGAACAGCGCATTTTCCCTCAATTTGACGTAAATCGTCTGGTTTTCAGTGATGTTGCGGTAAAGATTGAGTTGACGGCTATCCATCGGCATCACCACCTCGAAAGGCAGATGCGTGTTGGAAGGCACATCCACCACCAAGGCAACGGTATAAACGGTTTCTATGTGCATATAGGAACAGACCAAAGGCTGCCCTATGGCCGAGCCGTCAAAAAGTTTTTTCGCCATCTCTTTGGAAATGGCCGCTTCGTTGGGCTGGAGAATGTGATGCGGTTCGCCTTCCACAACGGGATAGGTAAACACGTTGAAAAAATTGTCGCTGGTCGTCAAAGCCGTCACCTCAAAGGATTCGTTGCGTTCCATATCCCTGACCGTGTTGGGATTCTGGTTGGCATAGTGCGAAATCACGCTCACACATTCCTCCACCTGCGGCACGGCATCAGGCAAATCATAGCGCAACTGGCAGACTCCACCGGTGTATCTTGTGCCAGTGGCCTTATCCACCGAAACCAAGCGATAAATCCGGTCGCCGTCCTCGATAAAACGGTCGTAGGAAAACTCGTGTAGCACCCACTGGAACAGCAAGGTAGCGGAAGTGATGCCAATGACCAAGCAAAAAACATTGATAAGGAAATGCTTGCGTTTTGGTTTCAGAACTAATTTATTCATTTTATAATTACATTAACTTGATTTTGGTGCAAAAATAGTTATTAATTCCATACATACAACCATAAATGAAGTTTTGGTGATTGAAAAAGGACCCTTTTATTGGTCCGTACCATCAGACTGCCTGAATCCAATACGCCGCCGTTCTTTCTGTGGATGATTGCTCTGCAATTCAACCAAAGCCAAACTAATGGCTTCAAGTTGGGCACTATGTTCCTCGTTTATGTCGTTTTGGTCGGCAAGAATCTCCTCAATGTAATTCCTCACTTCCATAATTTCCTTTTTCAACTCTACATAATCCGTGCTAACCATACCCACAAACCGACGCAATTCCACGAAAGCCCTCATAATCTTTCTGTTGATGTCAATGGCCGTTTCTGAATGTAACACGCTGCTTAACATAGCCACACCTAATTCAGTAAATGCAAACGGAAGATACTTCAGGTTTGAGCCTCTGCCTGTGTTTAACACAACTGTCTGAGACCCAGAAAGATTTTCCTGTCCCTTGTTCAAGGTCGCAAATTGCGACCTTGAACAGAAACAATTTCAAAACCTATACCCCAACCTTTCCATCTTCTCCACCTGCAACGACGGCTGCCCGAATTCTTCCGTCACTTGACCCAAAAGCAGATATACGCCATCGCCTTGGAACGGCCACTGTTTCAACGTTTGCGGGAAATGCACCGTGTCAAAAGCCTCGCCCGTGGCATCGACAAAGGTGGCGAGGGCCATCGTTTCGCCTTTGCAGGTGCGCACATACTTGATTGTCACCAACTTACCCAACATCCGATAACGACTTCCAACGAAATTCAGCATCTGCGAAGCCATCAACTCGCCCCGGAACTTGGTTTTCAGCATATCGAACCAAGTCAAGGTGACGGGGAAGCCGTAAAGTTCAATCTCGTCGTAGGCGTTTTGCAAGGCGTTGGCCGTGAAATCGGGGAACTCAAAATGCTGGTTTTCAAGTTGGAAAAGCGTTTCGGGCTGCTCCTTTTTTCCGTCGCTTTTGTGGAGATGCGCCTGCCACAGCAGTTCGGCCTTGGGTTTTCGCGTGAAGTCGAACGCGCCGCCGCGAATGAGCAAAACGAGTTGCTCCAACGAAAACGGCACCCTCGAAACGAAGTCGTCCAAATCAGCGAAAGGCCCGTGAGCCTTGCGCTCGGAGATGAAACCCTCAACAAATTGTTGTTCAATGCCTTGCAAATGCACAAAACCCATAAAAATCGTCCGACCGTTCAAAGTGGTCAAATACTCGCTGCGATTGACGCAAGGCAGATGGATTTTCGCGCCCATACGCCGCGCCTCGTTGAAGTAAAACCAAGTCTGGTAAAATCCGCCGAAATTGTTGATCACAGCCACCTGAAACTCAAGCGGATAGTGGCTTTTCAGGTAGAGGCTTTGGTAACTCTCCACCGCGTATGAAGCCGAATGTGCCTTCGAGAAGGAATAGCCCGAAAACGACTCTATCTGCCGCCAAAGTTCGCTCACCAAGGCATCAGGATAGCCCTTGGCCTTACAGTTGTCGAAAAAGCGTTTCGTAACTTGCTCAAATTCAGTCTTGTCGCGCATCTTGTGACCCATCATTCGACGCAACACATCGGCTTCGGCCAAATCCAAACCCGCAAAATAATGCCCGACTTTCAAAACATCCTCTTGGTAAATCATCACGCCGTATGTCTCGGCCAAAAGTTCTTTCAAAACGGGATGCTTATAATCCACAGTATCAGGATGATGGAAGCGGTTGATGTATTCGCGCATCATCCCCGACTTGGCCACGCCCGGACGGATGATGGAACTGGCCGCGACCAAGGTTTTGTAGTCGCTGCAACGCAACTTGCGCAACAGTCCGCGCATCGCCGGACTTTCGATGTAAAAACAACCGCAGGTCTCGGCCTTGAGCAGTTGGTGGCGAATCAGTTCGTCTTGTTTCAGCGCGTTAATCTGGTGAATGTCAATGCGTAAACCGCGACTTTGCTCCACCATTTCCACCGCGTCACGGATGTGGGCAATGCCGCGTTGGCTCAAAATGTCGATTTTCTCAAAGCCTAATTTCTCGGCGGAATACATATCGTATTGCGTGGTCGGGAAGCCTTTGGGCGGCAGGTCGAGGGCGGCAAAATTGGTGATGGGTTCTTCCGTAATCAGCACGCCGCCCGCGTGGATGGAACGCTGTCGCGGGAAATCCTTTAAGCGCTCCGAAATGGCCAGAATCTGCTGCCCGATTTCGCTCTGTCGGGCGAAAGCCTCCGGATTGCGTTCCATCTGGTCAATCTCGCCCTTGGGCAGGCCGAACACCTTGCCCAACTCGCGACACAGCGAATTGCTTTGGAAAGTGACCGTCGCGCCGAGCAAAGCCACGTGCTCCCGACCGTATTTCTCAAAGATGTGTTCGATGACTTTGTCGCGGTCGCGCCACGAGAAATCGAGGTCGAAGTCGGGCGGACTGCTGCGCATGGGGTTGAGGAAACGCTCGAAGTACAAGTCCAGTTCTATCGGGTCCACATCGGTGATTTTCAAGCAATAAGCCACTACGCTATTGGCTCCACTGCCCCGCCCGACATGATAAAAACCCTGCTTAATGGCAAAGCGCACGATGTCCCAAGCGATGAGGAAATAGGCGCAAAAGCCCATCCTTTCGATGATGTCCAACTCCTTCTCGATACGGCGATAGGCGTTTTTGTCGTGCAGGCCGTAGCGGTACGCCATGCCGTCGAAAGCCAGTTTGCGCAGCAATTCGCGGTCGTCATAGACATTGCCCGTGTAGGTGCGCTTGTTTTTCACGCTGTTGTCCAAGTTGATTTCACATTCGTCCAAGATACGCTCTGCATTTTCAATGAGTTGCGGATAAAGTGCAAAGGTCGTTTTCAATCTTTCGGGCGACAAAAGTATCTCATCTGGAGCGGCACAAGCGGTAGGCTCAAGGCGCGAAATCAGCACATTCTCATCAATGGCGCGCATACATTGGTGCAGTTGGAAATCGTCGGCTTCGGCAAAAGTCACGGGCTGCATGGCGACAAGCTTTTCGAAGGATTCGCAGTTGTATAATTTGGTCAGTTGGGAGAAACGCACACCGAGAAACTCGTTCTCTTTCAGTAAGTTTTGTTTCCGTTTCCCGAAGGGATAAATCACGAAAACCTGTTCCCAATCAGGTGCCGTTTCGGGATAGGGTTGCTTGTTGAGGTTGTGTTGCGTCAGGAAACGGTTCAACTCGGAAAAACCCGCGTTGTTTTTGGCCAAAGCCACATACAGCAGTTCGTTGCCGTTGCGGAACTCCACGCCAAGCACGGGCCGCACGCCTTTTCTGCCACATTCCACCACGAAATCAGCGGCACCCATCGTCGTGTTGATGTCGGTCAAAGGCATGACGGCATAGCCAAGCGCGGCAGCCTTCGAGACCAAGTCCGCAATCGGCATCGTGCCGTAGCACAGGCTGTTATATGAGTGAACCGCAATCAGCACAATACTTTGATTAGTTTTTCGCCAAAATTTTCGCCGTAAATTTAATCAAAGTTTTTGAGATGAATTGGAATTGGAGCCATCGAAAGTCTCTTTTTTCCGATTTATTTTGCCAATTCAGAAAAACAATCTATCTTTGCGCACGATTTTGATTGAAAATATTGGATAGCATCCTCGTTTGCGCACGATTTTGATTGAAAATATTGGATAGCATCCTCGATTTTCAATAAAAATATTGGATATATATAAAAATAACGATACGACATTGGCGTGGCCAATCATTTATTGCACCGCAAGGAAATGAGCAGAGGCAGCGTCGATTACGGACACGCTTTCGAGCACTTGGTCATTCAAGAGATTTATGCGTGGCTACATTACACCCATTCGGAAGAAACCTTGTCGTATTGGCGCACTTATACGGGAATTGAGGTGGACGCTGTGATTGGAGACGCACGAGTGGCCATAGAAATCAAATCGACCGAAGAAATACAGCCGCGCCACACCAAAGGATTGAAAGCGTTTGGCGAAGAACATCCTGACAGTCGTCGTTTGGTGGTTTCGCTCGACAAGTTTAACCGCCGAATTGGTGACATTGAATGTGTCTATGTTCTCGATTTCTTCAAAATGTTGTGGTCGGGAGAGATTTAACTGAACACATACTTTGTTTTTGTAATGTTTGTCGCCTTGAGTTTAATCAAAGTTTTGAAATTGAATTTATTTCATACACAAAATAACTGCAATTTGTTATTTTTGTTGTAAATAACTATTGAGAAAATTTTAACAATGTTTAACCAATTTTCTTGCAATCCATCCAACTATTCTTTCTACTTTTGCGGCAAATTCTAAACACAAATGATATGGACATCCAAGAAAAAATCAAAAGTCTTCAAATCGAAGCAGCACAATTCCTCACAAAAACAAAAATGACAATGAATGGATTAGTTATCTTTCCTAAAGAGATTGAAGTGTATTATTCCAAGGAAGGAGAGTTTGAAGATCCAACAGTTCATAAAAATGAATTACAGAAGAATAACAAGAATCATTTCTATGTTCATAGATGGGGCAAAACAAAAAACGACAAGTATAAAGGCGGCAATCGTGCGGGGGTAGATTTCATTGTTAGTGACGATGAAAACACCTATTACTCGTATTTGATCAGAAGTGCTTTGATCAATGGCGATCTAATAGTAGGCCCAAATAAAGTACTGAAAACAATAGAAAGCCTCACTAATCTTTCATATAAAGAATTGGAAAGCAATACTATAGAGTTGGATGTGGTAAATTCTTCTTATGATGTGTTGTTTTCAGAAAGAATAAATCTTAACCAAGAAGGTGAATCCTCTCATTATGAATTAAGGGCTGTTTTATGCGACAATTTGTATAGGGAGAAAGAAAGCAAATATCGTAATAAAGAAAAAATGATTACCCGATTCATAAAAGAACAGAAGATGATCTCACAACAGGCTTTGAAATACGCGCAAGACAAACTGGGATACATACCATCTGAAATACGAAATTTATGATTACCGACAACCTCACCAACACCGTCTATTTCTCTGACCTTTTGCCAAAGAAATGTCCGATCTTGAACCAGCACATTGTTGAAGCATTGGAGACGAACAAGATTCGCTATGCCTATCTTTCTGAAACCAAGGACATTTGGTGCCGCGACTTTATGCCAATCCAAATAGAAGAAGACCGTTTTGTGTTCTACAAATACACGCCCGACTATTTGCAAACTCCCTACTATCGCCGACTTCAGACCAACCCCGATAAAGTGTTTCAAGCACCACAGAATCGTCTGGAACAAGTAACGCGAAATGCCATCACGATTGACCTTGTTATAGATGGCGGCAATGTGGTGAAATGCTGCGACACCATTGTAATGACGGAAAAAGTGTTTGTCGAGAACAAGGGCAAAACACGTACCGAAGTGGAAAGAATCCTGAAAGATGCTTTCCGTTGCGACATTCTGTTTCTGCCGTGGGACCAAAAAGAAGCCTTCGGCCACAGCGACGGCATTGTCCATTATGCGGGTGACGGCAAAATCCTATTGACAAACTATGACGACAGCTCGCTTTATTATTTCCGACGTTTCCGAAAAGCGTTAGAAAAACACTTTGAGGTTATCCCGTTGAAGTATGCAATCAAAAGACGACACGCTCGCAGTTGGGCTTACATCAATTTCTTGCAGATTGGCAAGTTGGTTCTCGTCCCGCAATTAGGGCTTGAAGAGGACGGGCAGGCTTTGGAACAGATTGCCAATGCCCTGTCCGATTTTGAAGTGATAGGCATACAAGCATTGGAAGCAGTCAGGAGAGGCGGGGGACTTAATTGTATTTCGTGGAATGTTTCGATGCTGCACCACTAATAGGAGCAAACCTACATCACCTCACAATCCAATCCTCAATGGTTTTGCTTTCCGTCGAGAATTTCACGCCAACTTTCACCACTTTGCGGCCATCGGTCAGGTAGGGGGTGGCATAGCCTTTCTGCTCTATCTGGTCCAAGGCTTCCTGCGCCGTGCCGTTCACCTTCAGTTCGATGACATAGATGGTGTCGGGCATCCTCACGACCAAGTCGGCACGACCTCCGGCACAGCGCACTTGGGTCTGCACATACACATTCAGCATATTGAAAATCAGCATCATCGACCACTCGTAGAAGCCTTCCACGTTGGAAACATCCTCCAATTTCTTCTTGAAGCCTTCCACGTAGGGCAGCCCAGCAAAGAAGGTCTGCATCTCGCGCAAGGCCAAGTCGAGGTCGTGCTTCTTCAGGGCTTGCCAGAATTTCAGGGCAAAGCCGGCACGGACATCGTCTCTCCGCAACCCGACATATATGGGCAACAGGCCGTCGGCCAACCCGACACGGACTTCTTGGTTGGGAATGCCTAACGTGTAAATGAACGATTCCCTGTCGTATGACTTAATGGTCAGATAACCAGTTTGATAGAGCAAAGGCAAGGCGGTTTCCATATCCTCTGTCGGGCTGTAAAAGGAATACTCCGAGGCTTCCACGCAATCCAACTCCGTAATGTCAGTGCGGTATTTTTTCATCTGCTGGAAAAGGAAAGTCGGGGTGCCGCTCTCAAACCAATAGTTCCCAAGTGCCTTATTCACAAAGGCTTGCATCAGGCTATAGGGGTTATAGACTTTTTCTCCACGGTCGGCGAACAAATAGCCGTCGTACTTGAGTCGGAGGCGTGCTATGGTTTCTTCTTTCGAGTAGCCAAGTTCCTCGGCAAGCATCTCAATGTCCGCCGACATACAGGTCTCAAGTTCCTCCTCCGTTATCCCGCAAATCGCTGTGTATTTTGGGTTTAGCGACATATTCGTCATATTGTTCAATGTCGAAAAGATGTTCATCTGGCTAAGGCGGGTGATGCCAGTGAGGAAGCAAAACTTGATCATCGCCTCGCTGGCCTTCAAGGGCTGGTAAAACTCCTGCATCACGCGGCGGTACTCCGGCAACTTCGCCTCATCGTGAAGCACATCCAAGATGGGCGCATCGTATTCATCGATGATGACGGCCACTTGCTTGCCAGTTTTCTCGTAAGCGCGACGAATCAAACCGAAAAGCAGTTCGCCCGGGGTGAGTTCCTTGTCATTGCTTCCATAGATGCCCGTCAATGGGTCAAGCAGCAACAGCAGCGCACGCCTCAACTCCATTGCCGTTTCCCTGCCCTTGGCCGCACTCACATCCACGTGGATGACGGGATAACGCTCCCATTCCTTCTCCAACTCCATAATTTTCAAGCCTTCGAAAAGGTCTTTGCGACCTTCGAAATAGGAAGCTAAAGTGGTGGATAGCAGGCTTTTGCCGAATCTGCGCGGACGGCTGAAGAAGATGTATTTGGCTTCGTTAGCCAATTCCCAAACGAGGTCGGTCTTGTCAACATAAACATATCCTCCTTTCCTGATTTCCGAAAAGGTCTGAATACCAACGGGATATTTGCTTGCTTTCATAGCGGTGGCGTTTTAATGGCGCAAATATATACAAAAAAACCGAATCACCCCGCCGCCCGATGGATAATCTCCTCCCCGAACCGCATTTTGATTCTGTCCATTGCGGAATAGAGGTTCGTCAGTTCCGCATTGTCGTCGAAAAGGGCGAGTTGCGGCGCACCACTCACCAATTCGCTGAAGCGCACACCCACGAGCCGAATCATCATCCGGCGGTTGTAGAGGCGGTCGAAGATGCCGTTCACCGTTTCGCGCAAAACGTGGTCGAAGGCAGTGTAAGGGATGCGCTGCTGCATATCGTGCGTGTCGAAGTTGGAGTAACGGATTTTCACCGTCACGCAGCCCGCCAGTTTGCCTTGCGAGCGCAGGTCGAAGCCGAGGCTTTCCACCATTCGCGCCAGGCATTGCCGGATGGCAGCCACGTCAATCGTGTCTTGCTCAAACGTCCTTTCCTTGCTGATGGACTTCCGCTCTTGGTAAGGGCACACGGGCGTGCTG
>CACXQO010000204.1 GCA_902769815.1 uncultured Bacteroidia bacterium
GAATTGGGCCTCAACGTGAAGTCGGCCAAACGCGCCGGTCTCTTGCACGACATTGGTAAAGTGGCTGAAAATGAGGAAGAACTGCCGCACGCCATCCTTGGTATGAAGGTAGCCGAACGCCTCAAGGAGAAGCCCGACATCTGCAACGCCATCGGTGCTCACCACGAGGAAATCGAGATGGACAACATGATTTCGCCCATCGTGCAGGTGTGCGACGCCATTTCGGGTGCGCGTCCGGGTGCCCGTCGCGAGGTGGTCGAGGCTTATATCCAGCGTCTCAACAAGTTGGAGGATATTGCCATGTCTTATCCGGGTGTTGTGAAGACCTACGCCATCCAAGCGGGTCGCGAGTTGCGCGTCATCGTGGGTGCCGACAAGGTGAGCGACCAAGACGCCGACCGCATCGCTTACGACCTCTCGAAGCAAATCCAGACCGAAATGACCTATCCGGGCCAAATCAAGATTACGGTCATCCGCGAAACGAGAGCCGTGCAATATGCGAAGTAAACACGATTATGATCAGAGAAGAAACTGTTTTTGGACCTATAAGGAGTCGCCGTTTGGGCGACTCCTTAGGCATTAATTTGCTGCCCGAAAAAGGCAAGATTTGTAGTTTTGATTGCATCTATTGCGAGTGCGGCTGGAACAAGGACGGACGCAACGACACCCGATTGCCTTCGGCTGAAAAGGTGCGCAACGACTTGGAAACCAAACTGAAACAATGCCAAGCCAATCAAATCAACATCGATTCCATCACCTTCAGCGGTGACGGCGAGCCAACACTGAACCCTGAGTTTCCGCAAATCATTGACGACACGATACGGCTGCGCAACCAATATTATCCCAACTCGAAAATCACGGTGCTGTCGAACGCCACGCGGGTACACTTGCCCGAAGTGTTCAACGCCTTGCGCAAAGTGGACAACCCGACCATGAAAATCGATGCGCCGACGAATGACTTGATTGAGAAAATCAATCACCCTGCTCTGGGCTATGATATTAATAAGGTGGTGGAGGCCTTGAAGCAGTTCAATGGCGACTTCATCATGCAGACCATGTTCCTGAAAAGCAAGGATTTCGATTCGTCAAGCCCCGAAGTCTTGAACGGCTGGATGGACATTGTGCGCCTCCTGAAGCCGCGTGAAGTGATGGTCTATACCATCGACCGTCCCACGCCCGAGGAAGGTTTGCAGAAATTCACCGTGGAGGAAATGTGCCGTTTGGTGCAGCCCCTGATTGACGAAGGGTTTATGATTCAGATTAAGGGGTGATAGATAGGTTAATAATCACGAGAGGCGGGCTTCAATCGAGGCTCGCCTTTTGTTGTTTTTGGTGGGGGGCATGGTGCTTCGACAGGCTCAGCAACCCTGTGACAGCCTATAGTAGGGTCATTTTGTCGCCCACTGGGGCTGGAATCGGATGGTTTTTCGTTTGTCGGCAGCAACCCATAATGAAACCCCTTCCAAAACAAATTCATTCGAAAAACTCCTCCTTGAAATTCACAAAACAAACTCGCTCTTGGGCACGGGTCAGGGCGGTGTAGAGCCAGCGGAGGTCTTCCACTTCGAGAGTTTCCTTTTGGTTGAGGGAAGAATCGATGAAAACGGTGTTCCATTGGCCGCCTTGGGTTTTGTGGCAGGTGAGGGCGTATGCAAACTTCACCTGCAAGGCGTTGAACCACGGGTTCTTCTTCATCTCTTTGTAACGCTCACGGCGGTTGGGGATGTCCATATAGTCTTCCTCGATGGCGGCAAACAGCCGTTTGTTTTCTTCCTCCGTCAGCGAGGCACTGTTGCTGTTCAGTGTGTCCAACAGGATTTTTGCTTCCACATTGGGCGCGTCGGGATAGTCGGTGAAACTGAGTTCCACATCGGCGAAACGGAAGCCGTACATCTCCTCGAAATGCCTGATTTTCCGCAACTCAGCCATGTCGCCGTTGGCGATGAAACTGATGGCTTGGTTGCCTTCGGCCCAATAATAGTTGTTTTTCACCACCATCAACTTGTCACCTGTTGCAATTTCGCCCTCAATGTTGAGGATGCGTCCTCGGATGGCCTGATTGAACATGTTGGCTCTTTTGTTCGACTTGCAGATGATGACCGCCTCATTCTCCGAACTGTTGGCGAAGGCCTTGTGCAGCATTTCCTCAAAGGTTTCAGGCTCAATCTTTTCGATGTCGCTGAAGCCTTGAAGATGGAAAATGGGCAAGTGGTATTCGTAGAGGTTTTGGCTGAGCATTTGCCTGATGTCGGTGGCGTTGTAGAGGATGCCCGATGCCAAGGCCTGACGTTTCACTTCGGTCAGTTCGTAGGTGGCAGCGGTGATGGGAAACTCGGATTTCAGGTATTCGCAATTGAGTGCGGGGCTTTCCGAACTCTCCACGGGCGGCAGTTGTGCCGTGTCGCCAATGAGCAGCAAGCGGCAGTTTTCGCCACTGAAAACATAACCGAGCAAGTCGTCGAGCAGGCTTGTGCCGCCAAATTCCTTTTGTTCGCCAATCATCGAGGCTTCGTCAACGATGAAAAGCGTATTCTTGAACTTGTTTTCGGCTCTCGCGATGCGGATGCTGCCGTCGGGGAAGGTCTTGGCTTGGTAAATCCTTCTGTGTATGGTGCTTGCTTTCTGTTGCGTGTAGTTGCTGAGCACCTTGGCGGCGCGTCCCGTGGGCGCCATCAGCACATATCTCATCCCGATTGAGGGCAGGGTTTTCACCAAGGTTTTCACCAACGAGGTCTTTCCCGTTCCGGCATAGCCTCTCAAAACATAGGTTGGATTTTCCTTTTGCGAGAGCAGGAAAGCGGCCAAATGATACAATACAATCGATTGACCTTCAGTAGGTTCAAACCCGAAGGATTGTGTGAGGCGGTTGAATAACTCTTGTCTGCCCATCGCCGAAATGGATTAGAAGGGGTAGCCGATGCCCATCTGCATCCTCAAGTTGCCAAACTGGTTGAAACGCCAATGGTTGCCGTTTTCGTCGGCGTAGGGGTTGCGCATGGCGTAGGCGAAATCAAGGCGGATGATGAGGAACGAGGCATCGATTCTGAGGCCGAAGCCCGCATCGAGGGCCAACTGCTTGTAGAAAGTGCTGAAATTGAACTCGGCGTTGGGCATGGATTCGTTGGCGTAATAGGTCCACACGTTGCCCACATCGACGAAAAGGGCGCCGTTGATGATGTTGTAGAGGGGGAATCGGTATTCTGCGTTCATTTCTAATTGCATGTCGCCAATGCGCTCATAGTTCTCATTGTCAGGTACATAGCCTCCAGGTCCAACGGTGCGATAGAGCCAGCCGCGCAAGCCGTTGGAGCCGCCGCCGTAGAAACTGCGCTCGAAGGGTAGGTCTTTTGAGTTACCATAGGGGATGCCAAGGCCGACAAACTCGCGGAACACGAGCCACGACTTGTTGCCGAGGTTCAAGTGCTGGCGGAAGTCGAAACAGCCTCTCATATATTGCGCATAGCGGATGTTCAGAAATTCGTAATGGCCGTCTTCGGTTTCGGTGACGAGTTTCGTGTGGTTGAAGAGCGAAATCAGGTTGCCGCTCGATTCAAAGTCGGTGCGGAGGTAGATGAAACTGCCCTCTTTGTTGAACCGTTGGCTGCTGTAAGTCATCGAATAACGCAAACCGAGAAGCATGTGGCTGTTGTATTGTTCTTTCTTCCTCTGGCTGGTTTCGGCATCGAGATAGGCTTGGAAAGTCGGGTTGATGTCGCTGATTTTCACTCTGTTGAAGTAGATGGGCGAGAAGGCATGAACCATACGGTTGCTGTTTTTCCAGTCGTAAGTGAACATGGCCGTCGATGTGTAACGCGAGTAGTAATACCTCACTTGGGCGTTGAATCCCAAGGAGACGGAGGTGGTGGGTTGGTAGTCTCTCGCAAGGTCGTTGATGGCATATGGACTGAGGAATTTCGGGAACAAGACGCTCGCCGTTATGCCCAACTCCTTCGTGTTGAACACTTTCTTTCCACTTTCGTTTTCTTCCTCCCCGAGTAGTTTTTGGGCTTCCAAGCCTCCCTTGAGGCTGAGTTGGAAAACCTCGGCTCCACGGAAAATGTTCTTGTTGGAGTAGGAAAAACTGCCTTTGATGCCGAGGTCGCCGTCGGAGTTGGTGCCTTCGCCCTGCACTGTGAACGAATGGATGTCGTTCTGTTGCATGGTGATACGGCAGTCGAGGAGGTTGGTGGTGTCGTTGGGAACGGTGTCGAACTGGATGCCTACATTGCTGAAAAGCCTGAAGTTGCCAAGCGATTTGTAGGTGCTGGTGACGCTCCTCAGATTGTAAGGCAGCCCCTCGGCAATGTGGATGGAGCGCGAGAAAGTCTGAGGTTTCACCTGTGGTTTCCCGAAATAGAAGAAGTCAACGATATTGGTGATTTTCCTTCTCCGGCCAAATTCCAAGGTGAGTGTGGCCGAGTCGGTGGGCTTGTCGTTCATGCGAAAGATGGAGTAGTTGGGGTAGACGCTGATGTCGCGGATGCGGTATTTCTTGTAGGCCAAGTCGCTCTTTTTCAGGTGCATGGTGATTTCCATGGTGTGGTCCATGAAGTTGCTGTCCACCTCGTAGTAGATGAGGTCGCGGTTGAAGAAGTAGTAGCCTGAGTTTTTCATCCGCTCGGTGATGAGTTCGCGCTCTTCGTCAAGCGAGTAGGCGTTATAGATGTCGCCTTCCTTCAGGGGAAACGCCGCGCTGTCGCGCATAATGTAGGAACGTATGAGGCTGTCTTTGATGATGT
>CACXQO010000205.1 GCA_902769815.1 uncultured Bacteroidia bacterium
CACGCCTTGCATACCGCCGTTGGCCGTGATGATGCGCACCATGCCGCCGATAAGCAAAGTGAAAACGATGATGGTCACATGGTCTTTATCGAACAGGGAACCAACGACATAGGTATCGACCACCCTTAGTATTCCCCCGCCCAAGGCTTGTTCGGGGCTATGTCCTGCATAAAGAGCCGTGATGAATGTGCCCGTTAGCACGCCCATAAACAAAGAAGAAATCACTTCCTTTATTAATAATGCCATCACGATGGCCACCAAAGGCGGCAAAACCGACATCCACAGAGGCATGGGACCTGCAACAGGGCCAAAAGCATACAGCAGTAACATGCCCAACAACAAGATAATGAAGATGCCTAATCCTATCTGTTTTGTCTTCATAATGCGAAAAATTGTCCGCAAAATTACATTTTTTCAGTCAAAAGATGAAAAGCTATCCATTTTGGCCTTATTTTTGCAACCGTTTTCGGATTTGTTCACAAAATATTCAAATATCAAAAATCTTTCATTATGAAGAAAACACTCATCATCGCATTGTGCAGCCTTGCCGTCATGTTTGCTGCCTGCAAAAAGCCCGTCGAACCTACGCCGGTCGACTACACCGCCAACTATGTAGGCAACTACATGGGGCAATTCACGCTCACCATCACTTCGATGAACAACACGCCTCAATCCAGCTTGAGTTTCCCTATCGACAGCATCCGCATGAACATCGCCAAAGGCACAGAAACCAACGCCATTACCGCAACGGTGACCGTCGACACCGAGACGCACCAAACCTCTGGTATCGCCACGGCGGAAAAGGCCGATTTCGAGGCGTTGCATTTCGTCATCGACAAGCCCGACCAACATTACACCTTCAATTTGGACCTCAAGTTGGAAGGCACCAAACCCACAGCCGACTCTTTGAACATCATCGGCTCCTTCTCGGGCAACGGCTCGGCTTCCATCATGGGGCAGGATCAGGTTTTCGACGAAGTGTCGGGCACCATCAGCGGACGACTTTTGAAACAATAACTTTAAATCAATAACAACATGAAAAAATCCACATTGTTCATGGCTTGCTGCATCGGCCTGATGCTGTTGGCAAGCTGCAAGAAAGACCCTGTCGCACCCACCATCAACATTTATACCGACATGGGTTGCGTGACCGAAAACGCCCAAGTGTATTCGGGTGACACGATTTTGGTTGGCTTCACGGGTACGGGTGAAAACCTGACCCAAATCCAAATCGTCCTTTCGCAGAATGGCACTGTGTTGGCCAACCATTCCGACAACTTCCGTATGCTGCAAAGCGACCAAGCTGCTCCGTTCACCTATACACATGCTTTTGTGGTGGAGGCGAGCGGCGCTGTCACTATCGAAGGTACCGTGACCGATGCCAACGGCTTGACCGCCTCGAAGAGTTTCAGCATCAACTATAACGAGAAACCTAACGCCAAGTTCATCGGCAACTACGAAGGCAACGCCTTGGCCACAGGCAGCTACAAGGCCGAAATTTCAGGCATGGACCCCATACAACAGGAATTCACCGACCGCGAAGTGCCTGTCATTCTTGGCATTGCCGCTGGCGAAGACATGAACAAGGTCGACGCCACCTGCCAAGTCGGAGATAGAACCATGACGATTACCGGCACCGTGGAAGGCAACGTGGTCAGCTTTGAAGGCATCGACGATGTTTACACCATCAACTACGACTTCAACGGTATGAATATTGAGGTTCCCATCAACATGACCTACACCATCCAAGGCACCCTCGATGACGGAAAGCTGATGCTCGACGGCACATGCAAAGGCAACGGAGAGATTCATCTTTTCATCTACAATGGCACCCTTGAGTTGGAAGGCACCATCGGCGGCAGCCTGACGAAAGTGGAATAAGGAGATGGCCGCATCATGACAAAAAGCCAGCCCTGCTTCGGCAAGGCTGGCTTTGTTGTGTAGCGGGGGGAGGATTCGAACCTCCGACCTCCGGGTTATGAGCCCGACGAGCTGCCTCTGCTCTACCCCGCATCGTGTCAATATTTCGGTCGGCGAAAATTTTTCGTGCCTGAAATCGGCTGCAAAAATAATAATTTTGTTTCTTTGCAAGGCAAAAAACCAAGAAAAAATTTCATTATGTCACATAAAGCAGGCTATGTCAACATTATAGGCCGCCCCAATGTGGGCAAGTCAACCCTGATGAACCAATTGGTTGGCGAGAAAATCTCCATCATCACTTCGAAAGCGCAGACCACAAGGCACCGTATCCTCGGCATCGTGAACGGCGACGACTTCCAAATCGTCTTTTCCGACACGCCCGGCATCATCAAAGACCCCGCCTACAAGATGCATGAGGTGATGAACCAGTTCGTCAACGTTGCCCTCATCGATGCCGACCTCATTCTTTTTGTGGTCGACATCACCGACAAAAAGATTGAGGAAAAGACTGTTGAACGACTGAAAACCACCGAGATACCCGTTTTTGTCCTCATCAACAAAATCGACCTATCCACGCAGGAACAAGTGGAGCAGGCCGTCAATTATTGGAGGGAGCAGTTGCCCAATGCCACCGTTTTCCCGCTTTCGGCGCAATATGGCGCCAATGTGGAGTTTATCTTCAAGCAAATCTTGGAAAAACTGCCCGAATGTCCGCCCTATTTCCCCAAGGACGAGCTCACCGACCGCTCGATGCGCTTCTTCATCACCGAAATCATCCGCGAGAAGATTTTGCTCAACTATCAGCAGGAAATCCCTTATTCTGTGCAAGTTGAGGTGGAAAGCTACGAGGAAACCGAAAAGCGCATCCACATCCGCAGTGTCATTTATGTGGCCCGCGACTCGCAGAAAGCCATCATCATCGGCAAGGGCGGCAGTGCCATCAAGAAACTCGGAATGCAGGCCCGCACCGACATCGAGGAGTTTACGGGAAAGAAGATTTTCCTCGAACTTTTCGTGAAGGTCGACAAGGACTGGCGCGACAACGAGGCCGAGTTGAAGCGATTTGGGTATGAAGCGTAATCTTTTTCGGAAAAATCGGTTAGTAAACTAACCAAAAATCAAGAAAAATCGTTTAGTCAATTAACCGAAAATTGGTAAAAAACGGTTAGTTGAACAACCTTTTTTGCTATTTTTGCAGCCGTAAATGCAATAAAGTTATGGAGACATTGTTCAGAAAACATCGGATTTTGATTTCGCAAGTGAGCATGGACATCGTTCGCGAAACCATGCAACATATTGCTTGGGAAAAGCAGTTGGTGGCCCTCAGAGGATCACGGGGTGTAGGCAAGACCACCCTCATGCGGCAATATGTCAGGCAGACATACGGCGTCAATGCGGGCGAAGCACTATATTGCGTTCTCGACAGCCTATATTTCACCAACCACTCGCTGCTCAATCTCGCCGAACAGTTCCACATGCGAGGCGGTCGGCATCTTTTCCTTGACGAGGTACACAAATACCCCACATGGAGCAAGGAAATCAAGGAAATCATCGACCTTTATCCCGACCTCAAAATCACTTTCAGCGGCTCGTCGCTGCTCCAAATTCTCAATGCCGATGCTGACCTATCACGTCGCGTGCTCAGTTACATGATGGAAGGGCTTTCTTTCCGCGAGTACCTTCATTTTTATAAAGGTATCCAACTGCCCAAGCATAGCCTTGAAGAGATTTTGGCCGACCCCGATGCAGTTTGCGACGAGGTGAACCGTGTTTGCCATCCTCAACCCTTGTTTGAGCAATACCTCCGTGCAGGCTACTATCCTTTCTACGATGGCAACGAGACCGAATACTACAGCCGAATCGAAAACGTCATCAATTTCATCGTTGATCAGGAACTGACGCAGTTTTGCGGTGTGGAGATTGCCAACACGCGAAAAATCAAGGCATTGCTGCTTTTTTTGGCGGAGAATGTGCCTTACGAGGTGAACATTGCCAAGCTCTCGGCCTATCTTGAACTGAACAAGCAGACGGTATTGGGCTATCTCAGCGGCCTGCAACGCGCCGAACTGCTTCATCTTCTGTATTCCGACACCAAATCTGTGACGCGTTTGCAGAAACCCGACAAAATTTACCTTCACAATCCCAATTTGTTTTACGCCCTTGGCCAACAAAACCATATTTGCACTATCAGGGAATGCTTTGTTGTTAATCAACTCGCTGTAAACCATAGTGTTGAATATGGAAAGCAGCAAGGCGATTTCCTCGTTGACAGGCACATCACCTTGGAGGTAGGCGGGCATAACAAGACTTTCGACCAAATTGCCGACATGCCTGATTCGTATGTCTTGGCCGACATGCTGGAATACCCCATCGGGAAGAAACTGCCCCTGTGGATTGTGGGGTTGATGTATTGAACAAAAAAATGCCTATTTTTGCAGCCAATTTCAAATTCAAAGCATTATGTCAAACATTGTAGCAATTGTGGGAAGACCCAATGTGGGAAAATCGACGCTTTTCAACCGTCTGCTGAAGCAGCGCATGGCCATCGTGGAAGAGACGAGCGGCGTGACGCGCGACCGGCACTACGGCAAGAGCGACTGGAACGGAAAGGAATTCACCGTCATCGACACCGGCGGCTATGTGGTGGGGTCGGACGACATCTTTGAAGAAGAGATCCGCAAGCAGGTTGACTTGGCCATCGAAGAAGCCGACGTCATCATCTTTTTGGTGGACGGTCGCGATGGACTTCACATCTTGGACGAGGAAGTCGCACAGAT
>CACXQO010000206.1 GCA_902769815.1 uncultured Bacteroidia bacterium
TGAGTGTGGAGTCCAAAGCCTCTGGTGTGTTGTATTTTTCGGCGTTCAGGTCGATGTGAAGCACGGGATAGGATTTCCATTCCTTCTCCAATTCCGCAAGGGCCAAACCGTCAAACAGTTCCTTTTTGCCTTGGAAATAGGCCTTCATGGTGGAAAGCAGCAGACTTTTTCCGAACCTGCGCGGACGGGAAAGAAAGTAATGTGTTCCGTAGGTGGCAAGGTTATAGATTTGCGTCGTCTTGTCGATGTAGGCGAATCCTTCTGTGCGGATTTTCTCAAAACTCTGTATGCCGATAGGATACTTCATGGTCGCTTCATTTTTCAGCCTACAAAAGTAGCATTTATTTCGATAGTTCGCTTTGTTTCGCTTAAAAATCAAGGTTGAACGACAGATAGAACCGAGGCTTTTTGGCAATCTGTCCTTCCTCGATGCCCCAAGCCACATCGCCCCTGATGAAGTAACCGAAAATGGTGGTGCGCAATCCCATGCCGATGCCGCCCACCAAAGGCTCTTTCATCTCCGTGACCATGATGTCGAGGTTGCCGTCGGTGATGTAAGTGTTGAAAAGCGAATTGCTTGGACTGTATGGGTTCCAGCCCGTCCAAGCGGTGCCAAGGTCGCCAAAGGCCACGATTTGGAAGTCGCGGATGAATTTCAGGTTGATGGGTCGGTCCATGAAGTAACTGAACACGGGGAAGCGCAGTTCGCTGTTGAGGACGACGAAATTGTTGCTGTTGCGGATGTTCTGCTTGAAGCCGCGCATGTTGGTCGCAAGGGTCTGATAGGCATAGTTTTGCGCATAGTCTACGGATGTGCCTTGGTCGAACGAGGCGAAAATCCAGTTGTCCACGCCGCCCATGTAATAAATGAGTTTCTGCTGTCCGAAGGAGGTGCTGCCTGCAATGCGGTTGGCCCAGATGAAGTTGCGGCTGATGCGGGTGTAGTGCCTGTAGTCGAAACCCAGAACCACCATATTGGCGGTGTTTTTCGCGATTTTTTGGTAGTATTCGGCGAAGATTTTGCCTCGCGCCCCCACGCGCAGGTTCGTCCCGATTTTCTTCGAGTTGTCGTAGACGAGTTCGCCGCGCAGTCCGCCCCAGTTCTCAAAAACGTCTGTGTCGGCCAAACTGTAGTCATCCACGGCCAAGTTGACGCGCTGGTCATTGCGGTAAATGGCTGTGCCTCGCAGACTTAGGATTTCGCTGAAGGGATAATTTAGCGTGTAGAAAACCTCGTTGGTGTAAGTGCGATAATAATAACTCGACGAGTTGTCTGTGACGTAGCGGTGCAGGGTGATACTCTTGTCAACGCGCTTGCTGAAGTCGCTGAAACGCAGCATGTATTCATTGTTGACGAGGGTGGTGTTCAGTTTCACGCCGAGGTCGATTTTGTAGTCTTCCATGAGGTCTTGGTTCCGAGGAAAATGTTAAAGCCGGAATAGAGGTAAATCGGGGCGTTGCCGCCAGTGAAGGGCTGGTAACTGTAGTTCATGCTGCTGAAGTCGATTTGGCTCATCAACTGGTCGGCGAAGAGTTCCACATAGTAGTTATTGGGTCGCTGGATGGTGTCTTTTTGCCTCGGTTTGGGTGTGGGAACGCCGCCTTGCGCCACCATTAAGGAATCGCTGCCCATTGGGCCGGAGGTTTGCCGTTTGCGTCGCGCAAAGCGGTAACTGGTCGAAAAACGATGCTTTGAGATGGGTTCCACAACTGTATCTTTCTCTTTCTGTATCAATTCAGTAAGCAGTCTTTTCTGCGCGTAGGGACTCATTTGGCTGAGGCTTTGCTCGCGACCGCGCAAGACGGGCGACATGAAAAACTTTTCGCCGTTTTTGTCGGCCATGAGCATGGCCACTTTGTGGTCGCGGGGCTGGTAGGAATAGTCGATGATATTGGCGGAATAGTCCGTAAGTTGCTCTTTTTTACTGAAATAACGGTAGTGTACAATCGTGTCGACGTGGCTGATGGCACTGTCGAAACGGATTTGGTAGAGGTTGTAGTAGCCGCTCGTGTCGTTCAGGTAGAGCAGGCTGCCGTCACGAAGGGCTTCGGGCTGGATGTTGTTCGAGAAACGTTGCTGTGTCAGGTTGCGGAGCAGCGCACCTTTATTAATATAATCGTAGGCGTAAAGGTCGAATTGCTTGTTTTGGAATGTGATTTCCTTGTCGGATTTCAGGGTGTCGTTTTGCCTATTGGAGCTGAACACGATTTGGCGGTCGTCGAAGGTGAAAATGGGGTTCAAGTCGGTGTGCCAGTCGTTGGTGATTTGCTCCAAAGTGTTGGAAAACAGGTTGTAAACATAAATATCGGGCTTGCCCATGCGCGTGGCGGCCAACACGATTTTGCGGCTCTTGTGGGCATATGAAAACGAACTGACCTTCTGGAAATCAAACAAATAGAGGTTGGCTTTCTTCCCGTTGTTGATGTCCAAGTTGTACAATTGGATTTTGCCTTTTTCCTCCAAAATGAACGACAGAATCTCACCGTTGGGATGCCAAGCCAAAAGCGGAAACGAGGTGTCGATGTTCTCATCTGAACGGTAGCCGGCGCTGAAAAGTTGCTGCCGTTTGCCGCTTTGCAGGTCTTCAAGCCAAAGGCGGATTTTGCCCTCGTCGTTGCTGACGTAGGCAATCATTTTCCCGTTCGGACTGATGCTCGGTTGCGTGAAGGTGCGGTACTTCCTGTATTTCAACTTCATCAGGTCGTTGGGCTGGTTCACCAAAAGGGCCTCGTAACGCGCTTTGTAAAACGCATACCATTCCTCGACCAATTTCTTGTATTCCTTGCCCGTCACATAAAGCAGGGCCTTCCTTACGTTTTGGGTGTTTTCGGCCAAAGTCAGGATGTCGTTGAACGCCTTGCTGCCGTATTTCTCATCGATGAAGTTCCAGAATGAGTAGCCTGCAATCGATGCGTCTTCGTCGCGCAAATGGTTGATTTTTTTGTAGTTGCCCGATGTGATGCCTCGTTGCAGTTGGGCTTCCTTGTGGCTGTCCCAATTGCCCGCGATGAAGGCCACCAATCCGTCTTGGAACCATTGTGGGATGTTGTAGCGGTACGAACTCCTGATTTGCGACCCAATCGAGATGCCGTTCATCACTTGGCTGAACAGCAGGCTCGCGATGCCCTCGCGGATTTGCGCCTCGAAGTGGGTGTAGTCGCCGTCGAAATAGAGAATCACCTTCGAGCCGATGATCTTGGTGATGCCGCCCGTGTTGCCGTTTTCCTCTTCCTCAAGGTTGATGTTGCTCTGCTTGAAGTCGCCCTTGCTGTTGAACACGATGAACTGTATTTTCTTCCCGAAACGGCTGTTGAGGCGGGTGCGCATATTTGGCGAGGTCGTTGCCGCCTTGGTAGAAATACACATCGAAGTTGTCGTTCATGTAGTACGACCAATGGAAGTCGCCGTACTGCACGCGGTTCTTCCCGAAAGGCATGTTCATGCCGTTGTAGAACTGGGCCTTGACCAACGTAGTTAAGGCAAACAATAGGATGATAAGAATCGCGTATTTTCTTTTCGACAGCATCAAAATCCAATTTGGCGGACAAAGATAGGCAAAATTTTGCAGTTGATGGGGAAATTCTGAGCGAATGGTAATAATTGTACTTGCGGGGATAAAAAATTGTCCCTATTTTTGCATGGTCAATAACTTGATATGTATGCCAACTGTATTTGAGATATTTGGACTTCGTTTTTTCTTTTTCTCGGAAGACCATGACCCCATTCATGTTCATGTGGTCAAGGGGGATGACGAGGCAAAGATTGCTATTGTACCTGAAATCGAATTGGTTTACAACCACGGATTGAAGGCTCAGGACGTGAAGCGGGCATTGAAACTCGCAAAAATGTACAAAGAGGAGATTATTGAGGCATGGAACCAATATCATGATTGAAAGTGATGGAAAACGAGACGATAAAAAATGTATGGTTTAAGGACGGCCGTATCTTTATGCTCACTGATGAAGGCAAGGAATACAGTCGCCCGTTGGAGGCTTTTCCTTTGTTGAAAGAGGCTTCGGAGGAAGAACGCAACAGTTTTTCTATTGTACTTCATGGGAAGGCTTTGCGTTGGGATAGTCTTGACGAAGACATTCATATTTCGAGTTTTTACAATACCGAAGAGCCGGATGAAACCAATGAAGTAGCATGCATTTTCAGACAGTTTCCACAACTGAACGTTTCCGAAGTGGCACGCAGCATGGGCATCAACAAGAGCCTACTGTCGAAATATATTTATGGCATCAAGAAACCAAGCCCACAACGGATGTTGCAAATCCGAGAGGCTTTGCATGTTTTGGGAGAACAACTTGTTGCCGTGTAATAATAATCGCTATCTTTGCCCAAAATTCTCAAGCCATGCTCAAATTAGAATCTTTAATCTTCAATCCATTTTCGGAAAACACTTACATCCTTTACGACGACACCAAGGAATGTGTCATCATTGACCCGGGCTGCTCCAACAAAGGAGAGGAAGACCGCCTGTTCGGTTTCATCGACAGCCACCAACTGAAGCCGTTGATGGCCATCAACACGCATGGCCACGTGGATCATATCATCGGCAACGAGGCCTTGAAAAAACGCTATGGCATCCCAGTGGCGGCGCATCCCGACACAAAGCCTGACTTCATTCAAGCCAAACGTCACGGCGCGTGGCTCGGCCTCTCTCCTGATGGCGAGTTTCCTTTGCCCGATATTGATCTGAAAGACGGCGAAATCATCAAAGTGGGAGAGAGCACATTGGAGGTGATTTGCACACCGGGCCATGCTCGGGGCAGCGTCAGTCTTTATGCCGAAATCGAGGGCTGGGTGTTCACTGGCGACGCGCTTTTCAATCGCAGCATCGGGCGCACCGACCTCGCGGGCGGCGACTTCAGGCAACTGATCGAGAGCATAAAAGAGCGGCTTTTCCGCCTGCCCGACGACACCGAAGTCTTCTCAGGCCACGGCGAAAGCACCACCATATTCGACGAGCAACGCTACAACATGTTCCTTGGATGAAACGGCTGTTTAACATATTGGTTTTCTTTTGTTTTGCATCAACAATGGTGGCGCAAGAGGAAACCCGCATTGTGGACAGCCTCGAAAACATCTTGCCTACTCAAGAAGGCCGCGACAAGGTGTTGACCATGATAGAACTGACTTGGGAGTTTTACGAAATCTCCTTCGATGATTGCATTAATTGGGGTGAAAAAGCCATGAAAGAAGCACAAAATCAGGGTCTTGCCGATTTGGAAGCAAAGGCCAACTATGTCTTGGGAATTCAGTATTGCTATCACGGCGACCTCGATTTGGCCAAACAATATCTATGGCAGGCGTATCACCGGTTCATGGCACTTGACGACACCAATAATGCCTTCGAGTCGCTTTGGAATATCGCTTTTTACGAGTTGAACTTGGGGAGTATTGATACGGCGTTTCCTGTGTATGAGCGTGCTTTGGCTTTGGCGCAACAAATCAACGACACTTCCGCGTGCGCCTATGTGAACGCCAACTTGGGTATGATTTGCTACAAACGCAACGAGCTGGAGGCCGCCACAGATTATTATCGGATGTCACTCAGGCAGTTCCAACGACTCAATGATGAGGTTATGGTGTTGCGAGTGGAAACCAATTTGGCCACGCTTCTTTTCGAGAAGGGACAGCCCGAGGAGGCAAGGCGAATGTATTGGAAACTGATTCCGCAGTTTGAGGCCATCGAAGACAACTATCGTTTGTTCCTTGCACACAAGAACTTAGGCTCCATCTATGAAAGCAGTATCATCAATTTCGATTCGGCTTTGTTTCATCTTCGGAAAGCCATTGATTATTCGGGGATGCCCATGCCAAGTCCTGAAACCGTCGTTTTGGTCAATTATGACAAGGCTTCGGCATTGGTGGGCATCGCGGATGTATTGGCACTTCGTGGCGACCATGCTGCTGCCATCGCGAAATACCTTGAGGCGTTGCATTGGGCTGAGGAAAAGAATTTCCAGTATGGCCAGATGGAGGCTTGTGCTGGATTGGTACAACTCTATTCGCAAATAGGTCAGGCAGTTAAGTCGCTTCAATATTATGAGCAATATTCCGAACTTGAAAAGGCTTCGGGCATTACCGTCATGCGGCATCTGTTGAACAAACACCTGGCCATGGATTATGCCCGATTGGGCCGTTTCGACGACCTTTACGCTATCATTGAAGGCTTTGAGGATGATAATGAGGCTCTGATTCGAGAGAATTCGGATGTGTATGAGCAAAGCCGAACGCTAAGGTATGACGCCGAAGACCTTCTCCAACGCTATGAAACCCAAAATAACGAGTTGGAAATGCTAAAATCCCAGCGCAACCAATACCGTTTGGCCTTTTTCGGGCTGCTCTCATTGGTCATCGCGACCTTGGTTTTGTTGTTGGCACGTAAAATTGTTCGGAAAAATCAGGTTAAAATTGAAAAGGGTTGAAAAAAACATTACCTTTGCACCCCGTAATCTTGAATTTTTAAATATCAAATCCTTAAATAATAAATCATGATCGAAAAAATCACATCATCGCAACAAGCTATGGACCTCGAAGCCAAGTACGGGGCCCACAATTATCACCCGCTGCCGGTCGTCCTCGCCAAAGGTAAGGGAGCCAAGGTGTGGGACGTGGAAGGCAAGGAATATTACGACTTCCTGTCGGCCTATTCCGCTGTCAACCAAGGCCATTGCCACCCGAAAATCCTGAAGGCCTTGACCGACCAGGCCGAGCGCCTCACTCTTAGCAGTCGTGCTTTCTATAACGACGCACTCGGCGTGTGGGAAAAATATGTGACCGAATACTTCGGCTACGACAAGGTGTTGCCTATGAACTCGGGCGCCGAAGCCGACGAAACGGGCCTGAAGCTCGCCCGCCGTTGGGGTGTCGTCAAGAAGGGTATTCCGAACGACAAGGTGAAGATCGTCTGCTGCGAAGGCAACTTCCACGGCCGCACCATCACCATCATCACCATGAGTAACGACCCCGAGAGCTATGCCAACTACGGCCCCATGACTCCCGGTTTCATCCGTATTCCTTACAACGACCCCGATGCTCTTGAGAAAGTGCTTGAGAAGGAAGGCAACGAAATCGCCGGTTTCCTGCTGGAACCTATCCAAGGTGAGGCTGGCGTTTACGTTCCCGATGAAGGCTACCTGAAGAAATGCTACGACATCTGCAAGAAGCACAATGTGTTATTCATGGCCGACGAGGTACAGTGCGGTATCGCTCGTACGGGTAAGATGCTGGCTTGCGACCACGAAGGCGTGCGCCCCGATATCCTCATCTTGGGCAAGGCCCTTGGTGGCGGTGTGGTGCCGGTTTCCTGCGTTTTGGCCGACGACGACATCATGCTGAACATCAAGCCAGGTGAGCACGGCTCCACTTTCGGCGGCAACCCGATTGCAGCCCGCGTTTCCATCGCCGCCCTTGAGGTTATCAAGGAAGAACACCTGATGGAGAACGCCGAGCGTCTCGGTAAGATTTTCCGCGAGGAGATTGGCAAGATTAAGAGTCCGATGATTGAGAAAGTCCGTGGTAAGGGCTTGCTCAACGCCGTAATCATCAAACCTAAAGACGGCAAGGAAGCCTGGGATGTGTGCCTCAAGATGCGTGACCTCGGCCTGTTGGCCAAGCCCACCCACCAGCACATCATCCGCTTCGCTCCGCCCTTGGTCATCACCGAGGCCGAACTCCGCGAAGCCATCGAAATCATTAAGAAGGCAATTGCTTCGTTTGAATGATTTTGACGGATGAATGAAAAAAAGCCTCTCGTAAGGGAGGCTTTTTTCGATTAATACATCATCCCAAACACCCAAAGCGGAATCCTGTTGTGATGCCCGACCTCGATACCGTCCATCGCCAAAAAACTGTT
>CACXQO010000207.1 GCA_902769815.1 uncultured Bacteroidia bacterium
TTGCGGATTTCCTCGGCGATGATGTCGTCGATGGCCTTTTGCAGTTTTTTGGCCTGCTGTTGCTTGTTCTTGATGTCTTGTTGGATTTTGCCTTCTTGCTTCTTGAGTTTGGTCACCTGCTGGTTCAACTCCTTCTTTTCGTTCTGCAAATCAGCCTTTTGCACTTTTTCGTCGGCCAGCAGTGCGGCTTGTTCCTCGCGGGCTTGTCGGTTGGCTTCGACCTCGCTGCTGATTTGCCTTTCGGTGGAGGCGATTTGGTTCATCTTGACCTTGCGGGCGTCGCTGAACTCGCGGATGTAGCGCAGCCGACTGAAGGCTTGGTTGAAGTCCTTGGAAGCAAAAATGAAGCCTAACTTGTTGTAATTGTTGCGGTTTTTGTTGGCAAAGACAATCATTTTCGCGTATTCCTTTTGCAGTTTGCTGAGGTCGGAATTGAGGCTGCGGATGTTGCTTTGGCCCGACTTGATTTCCTCGTCGAGGACGGCAATCTGCTCGTTGTAAGCCTTGATGAGTTTCTCGCGCTGCTTGATTTTCGAGTCCAAGATGGAGACTTCGTTGAGGGTCATTTCGCGGTCTTTTTTTGTCTTTTTCATTCGCTCTGCAATTGCTTTTTCGACTTGCCTTTCATTTTCTGGCCAAAAGTCGGCGAAACGAGAGCCAACAGCAACAAAACCAATATGATATGCAGTTTTTTCATTGCTTTTTCAATAGTCGAATCCGCTCCATTTTGTCAGTGATTTTCAACGGGAAAGTCGTTTCCTCGTCCAATCGGATGTTGTTGTATCTGATTTTGGCGGAAAGGTCGCCCATCACGAAGGTTCTCAGCTGAACGGTTTGGTTTTCAACGGGCGCGAGCCCTTGATTATTGTCCAAAAGCAAAATTTGCACCAACGGCAAGGTGAGCGGAATGCCCAATTGCGCCGAAACAGAGTCCAAAGGTTCGGCTAAATAGGTCTTTTCCAATCGGTTGAGCAACCAAACGGAATCATTGCTGATTTTGGCGCGAAGCACTTCCACACCCATCGTAGCGGTCACATTGAGCCAAACAATACTATCCTTCCGCATCCTGAGTTGCCCCGACAAGTCGTTGTAAGCCATACCGTTGCCTTCGGCTTGGATGCTCAGGTTGGCGGTGAGCCATTCAAAAGATTGCGGCGGTGCAGGTGCCACTGTTTTCTTCCGTGAGGCGCAGGAGGTGAGCAGTAGCATCGTGAGCAAAAACAGAATTGCTATTTTGGGATATTTGGGCATTAATGTGCATTTCTATTGATTCATCCTTCAAAAGACATATCTTTTGCATCTTCCCTTAACAAGGCATAAAGATTGTCGCGGTTCTGGCGGTTGTGCCAAATGTTCACGATGTAAATTTCATCATTATAGATGGCATACACCACACTATTGAGGCGACAGTGCAATTCGCGGAATTCAATACCTGTTTCTTCATCACAGAAACTTGGAACACCTATCTTTGGGAATTGGGATATGTTTTCAACTGCCTTATGGATGCTGTTGCGCATTTTTTGGGCGGCCTTTTGACCAAACTCACTCGCCACATACATCGCAGTGGCTGCAAACTCATTTGCCGCACGATTGGACCATCTCACATTCATAAGGCCTCAGCAATTGCTTGGTCAACCATCTTCATCACGTCTTCGTGAGGAAGTGTTTGCTCGCGTCCGGCGACAATGTCTTTCATCCGTTCTCGCGACACTTCCATCATTTCCTCACAGGTTCTCATTCCAGGAATATCCAAAAAACTGTCTTCCTGATAGATACGCGCAAGAAAAGCCTTCCGCACCTTTTCGTTCTGCTGACGATAGATGGTCAACAACGCATCCACTACTGAAACTTCTTGATACATAACTCTTGCCTCTTAAACAATTACTGGTTTTGTTGGCAAAAATACACATTTTTTGAAAACAATTGCTTTTGTGTGTTTTTTGTTGAAGAAGAAATGATACCCCACCCCCATCCCGGATTCCCAGCGCGTCGACAAACGCTTAGAAATCGGGATGGGGTGGTTTTCTCCCGATTCGCTTCACTGCGAGGAACGAAACGGTCTGGAAAACGCGAGGCCGCAATCATCGCGAAGCACGGACCGGACGAACAGGAATGCCAAACTGACGTGATTCTTCATACATAAAGTAGTCGGTACCGTGAATGATAAAACCAAACCGCCATGCGTGGTCCACCCAAAGCGTGGGAAGACTGCTCGACCAATAATCGCCATAACCCCAACCTGTATAATTACTATCAAAATATTTACCTGTTCCCGGCAGGAATAGCGTATTGCCATTGGGACCTGTGTAAAGAATCCCACACACGCTGTCCTGATTTATATAGGCAGCAGTACAATTTTCCGCCAGTTCCACCCATTCATCATAAGTAGGTGTGCGCCAGTTGCTGCCCCAGTTGACCGTTGCGGCATCGTCGCAGGGTAACAAGACGGATAGCGTGTCGTTGTAGCCGTTGTAGCCAAACTTGAGAAAATCAGGACTGGCATCGTGGCTGTACTTGGTCAGTTTCAATTGGCTGCCTTCGCAATACTTGTAGGTGCTCCAATCGTAAACGGACTTCGGCTCGGTTTCGCCCCAAGCGATAAACCAACCGAAAGCATTTGTGCTGTCCGCGCCCACATTTTGGGTTGCCCAAAGCGTTCCGCTCGGCAAGCCGAGGTCAACAAAGGGGTGGTTGATGCCATCGCCATCGTAATGGTATTCTGAGGCAGGTGGATACACCGTGATTCCGTTAGGGGCTAAATTCTCTTGTTCTGGGTTTTCTTGTTTTTCTTTCTTACACGAGGTGAAAGTTGCCATACCTGCCACTACCAGCAGCATCAGCATTAATTTCATTGTTGTTTTCATAACATATAAATTTAAAAATGTCCGGCAAAACTACCGCAAAAACCAAACCAAAAACCATCTTGTCGAGACCCCAAGGCGATTTGTCCATATTATTTTTGGTTTTGAAAATTATAGATGATTGTAAATCAAAGATTTGAAAAAATCGGGCTTTGGATTTTGTCCATACGGTTTTTGCTTCCAAAGCCCCCAAAACCATCAATTTTTCAGTTTATTCATTATGGCCTCATAATGCTTAGTATAGGTTTCGTCAGGCTCTTTCAGCAGTTTCAGGGCTTTTTTCATTTGCTTTTCGGCTTCCTTGTAGTCGCCCTTCATATAAAGCACCCAAGCGTGAGTGTCCAAATAAGTTGGGTTGTCGGGTTCGGCGGCGATGGCTTTGGTTGACATTTCCAAGGCCTTGTCCAAGTCTTGGCCTTTCACGGCGAGATAATAGGCGTAGTTGTTGAGAACCAACACATTGTCGGGGTCGTTGCGCAAGGTGCGCTCGTAGGCATCGAAAGCTTTCTCCTCATCGCCTTGCTCGTGGTAGAGGTCGCCAAGGAAAGCGTCGAAGTTGGATAATTGAATCTTGTCGGTGGTGTAGCGGCGGCCTTTTTCCAAATAGTTGATGGCCTCGTCGTTGATTTTCAGGACGGCGCTGGCCACGCCCGCATACCAATAGAAAACGGGCTGCATCGGGTAGTATTTCAAAGCCTTGATGGCGTGTTCACGGACATTCTCGTTTTCGTTCAGCCTTGACTCGCTGATGACAAGGTTTTGCCATCCATAGAAGTCGGTGCTGTCAATGTCCAACACATGTTGGTATATCTCCTTGGATTTCAGTGCGTTTTGTTCCACTATGTAATAGGAGCCAAGGATAAGGTAGCCCAATTTGTTGTCGGGATGGGTTTCAATGAAGGCCTCGCCGCATTGCCGCGCCTGCTCGTCGATTTCGTTGGATTTTTCGTTTTTTCCCATCCAATAGTCCCAGATGTTGGCTTTCGTGGCAATGTCGAGGCTCTTGTTGCGGATGGCGGCAATCAGTTCGTTGAAGGCCTTTTCCTTGTCGCCGTTTTTCTCGTAAAACTCCAACAAGGAAACGTTTATATAAGGGTCGTTTGGGTTCACTTCCTTGATTTTCTCGTAGGTTTTCAAGGCTTCCTTGTCCTTGCCCATTTCGGCATATTCTTGTGCGAGCAAGGAATAATAGCGCACATTTTCAGGGTTTTCCTTGATGAGCCGCTCCAATTCAGCGACGAGTTTCTTGCCGTTGCCTTGCCGCTTGTAAACGCCGAGGCGTTGCTCAGTGATGAAATCGTTCTGCCCGATTTGTTGTTCCAGCAAATCCATTTTGGCCAAAGCCTTGTCGAATTGCTCCGTAAGCAAGTAAGCCTCAATGAGTTCGCTGAGCATTTCCATATCGTCGGGATACTTTTTCGTCAAGGGTTCGTACAAGTTGATGAAGTCGCCGAGTTGCCCCAATTCGCGGTAAAACACGCCCAAACGCATTTGGTACCACTTGTTTTCGGGGTCGAGTTCGGCGGCCTTTTCAATCATCCTGAAAGCGTCATCAAATCGCCCGACGGTATAATATTGTTCGCTCAACTCGAACATCGAGGCGGCATCGTTGGGCATATAGCGCAAGGCCTGCTCGAAGTTGCGGATGGCGCCTTCGGTGTCCTCGCGGTACTTGCTTTGCAAGCCGTTGGAGAAATAGGTGGCGTTCTTTTTCTTGTCGGGTTTGCCTGCAAATTCCGATTCCATCGTTTGGGAAAAACTCCCCATCGAGCAACCCAATAGCAGTAACAACAAAAACATTCTATACTTCATAACTCTAAACTATTTAACTGACTCTAAACTCTAAACACTACACTCTCAACTCTTCCCCGTGTGTCCAAAACCGCCCGCGCCGCGTTCTGTTTCCGATAAAACTTCCACTTGCACAGGCTCAACTTGTTCGCATTTGGCGATGACCATTTGCGCGATGCGGTCGCCGCTGTTGATAATGAAAGGCTTGTCGGACAAATTAATAAGGATGACGCAAATCTGCCCGCGATAGTCGGCATCGATGGTGCCGGGCGAGTTGAGTACGGTGATGCCGCTTTTGAGCGCAAGGCCGCTGCGGGGCCGCACTTGGCCTTCGTAGCCTTCGGGGATTTCCATATAGAGGCCCGTCGGCACGAGGCCGCGTTGCATAGGTTCAAGCGTTATCGGGCCTTCGGGCAGGAAGGCGCGGAGGTCCATACCGGCCGAGTTTTTGGTCTCGTAGGC
>CACXQO010000208.1 GCA_902769815.1 uncultured Bacteroidia bacterium
CGATTATCCGCTCGACCGCCTCACTTCCGAAGATGTTGACGCCCAAACGTTGGACAGTGTCGACATGTTGTTCCGCGACCCCATTCCGCTGTTCTTCCAAAGCGGCTACCTCACCATCAAAGACTATAGCCCCGAGTTCAGAAGTTACCGCCTTGGCTTCCCGAACGAGGAAGTGGAGGAAGGCTTTGCGCAATTTATGACCGCTTACTATTACAACGGCTATATGGGCAGCAATTTCTCGGTGAGGAACTTTGTGCAAGAGGTGGAACGGGGCGAAGTGGAAAGTTTCTTGAACCGCCTACAGGCTTTCTATGCCGATGGCGACTACCAACTGACGGGAAAACTGGAGGTCTATTTCCAAAACTCGCTGCTGATGCTGTTCAAGTTGATGGGTTTTTATGTGCAGGTGGAACGCCACACAAGCCGTGGCCGCATGGACGTGACCATTCAGACCCGCGACTACATCTACATCCTTGAACTGAAGGTGGACAAGACTGCCGACGAAGCCCTACAGCAGATTGAAGACAAGCAATATGCCGCCCCCTTCGCCGCCGACCCGCGCAAACTTTTCAAGATTGGCGTGTGCTTCAGCAGCACGGATAGGGGCATTGCCGAATGGAAGATTGGGCCAAATTAGCCATGTCTTCGTCTGTGCCAGTATTTGCCTCAATTGACCTCATAGTAAACCTCGATGATATGCAGAAGGCGACCCTCAAAACGAAGGCCGCCTTCTGCATAAACTGTCGCTTGACCTTTGACAAGGCCATAAACGGTGATTATTATTCCACCATGATCAGTTCGTCGGTGAAATCAACGCCGTTTATTACGAGACGGGTGAAAGCAGGAGGGCCATAAGGATCATACCAGTGGTCTTGAAATATCTGTGCCACCCCTGGGCCATACCACTGGGTGCATTCTTTGGTTTCCTTGTTAAAGGTGACTTGGAAACCATTTTCTTCCCAATTGTCATCAATGTCCACGTATCCCTCTCCCCAGTTCTGCTTGAAGACCAACAAGTTTTCGTCGTCTTCATCTATCATCAACGACCTGCCTATGTTGCCGTCTGAGCCAATATACCCTTCACCACTCTCCCACACAAACATGTCTTCTCCGTAGTCTCCCGTGTTATAGAAAGTGCAACTTTGGTTCGCTCCATACTGGTGATTAAAGTAAATAGTCACATAAGCGCCTTCTTCCCACGCCCTTTCAAAGGTGACGTCGTTTATCGTAACGTTCTGCCTAATAAAGGTATTTGCGGCTAACGACGTAGGTGGTTCCATATCAAACTCGATTTCGCCATATTCAACAGTGGCTGTTGCAAGGTTGGTTCCAGGGAGCATGATGGCCCACAGCGTGTTATAGTTCTCTTCATAGAGGGTGATGCTGCCCTTATCGCTTTTAGGCCTGATGCCATTGACCGGGTCACTGAAATCGATGGTGGCCATGTAAGGGATGTTGCCCACAGCAAGGCCGTTCTCGCGTTCTTCTATTTCTCCTGTGTAGTGGAAACACACCAAAGCGCACTTGTTCAACATAGTGCATTCATAGGTGGAGTTGGGTCCGGAATAGGTTGTGGTCGATTTGCCAAACGCCAAAACGGGAAGATTCATAGCCCCCCTGTCGTCACTACGCTGGTCGGAAATGTCAACGTCATAAGATGTTTGTCCTGGTTGGATCGAAAGTTCATGGCCGCCGCCAATGAAATAGAAGTAAAGATATTCACCTTGTGCGGGTTCGGTGATTTCGCCGCCGAACATGCCTTCATAGTATGTCAAAGTGCCGAGATACTGCGAGCCGTTGCCGACATAGATTTTGTCGTAATCTTCATACACCCCGCCTCCCGTTTCGCCATAGACTTCGTAACGGTTGCCGCCGTTGCTGCCGTTAGCCTTCACGGAGATGTAAACCTTGTTGCCCTCGGCATCGGTCGTGGCGGGTGTTTCCTGTTTCTTGCACTGGCTCAGTCCGAGCACCAATGCCAATGCCATTATAAATGTGCTAATTTTCTTCATGATTGATGTCTTTTGTTTTTAGTTACTTCTGCGTCTTCTTACTTACCACTCGTGTCGTCGTTTATCGTAATGCCGCTCTTATATAATTCATTTGCGCCTAATGTAGGCAGTCCGTCTTCGTAATAACAACGGATTTCACCATTCTCAACAACGGCTTCGCTAAGGTTGGTTCCAGGGAGCATGATGGCCCACCTCGAAGCAATGTTCTCTCGATAGAGGGTGATGCTGCCATTATTGCTCCCTTCCTTAGGCTTGATGCCATTTTCCGTGTCGGTGAAATCGAAGGTGACCACGGTAGGGACGTTGCCCACAGCAAATACCGGGCGTGTTCCTGTGTAGTCGAAATGCACCAAAGCGCACTGGTTAATCAAAGTGCATTCATAGGTGACGTTGCGTCCGGAATAGGGTGTGGTCGATTTGCCAAACGACACAACGGGAAGATTATAAAGCTGGTAGGAAAGGTTAAAGTCCCAAGATGTTAGTCCTTGTGCTTGTTGCCATGGAATTTCATGTTCGCCGCCAATGAAATAGAAGTAAAGATCTTGACCTTGTGCGGGTTCGATGATTGCGCCGCCGAATTCGCCGCCGAACGCGCCTGTATTGTATGTCAAAAAGCCGAGACACTTCGAGCCGTCACCAACATAGATTTTGTCGCCATTGCCATACACCAACGCTCCCGTATTGGGATAGAAGGCGTCACGGTCGCCGTTGTTAGCCTTCACGGAGATGTAAACCATGTCGCCATCGGCATCGGGCGTGGCGGGCGTTTCCTGTTTCTTGCACTGGCTCAGTCCGAGCACCAATGCCAATGCCATGATAAATGTGCCAATTTTCTTCATGATGGATGTCTTTTGTTTTGATGTTGTTTTCATTGTTTTTTGTTGTCCTTTCTTTTCTTGAGCGCATAGCCCGCGCCAGCCGCAGCCATGATGAAGAGTCCGCTGCCTAAGGGCACCTCAGGCGTGACATCCTCAAAGGTTCCGTTGTTGAGGTTGAAGCCATAATTTCCGCCGTCAAAAAACGTTTGGGAGTGGATGAAGTAGCCACCGCCGCCAGAGCCGCCGTCTCTAAGCAATCCGGCATTGGATTGTTCTGTCGGAACATTGGTGCCAAACAAGCCTCCTGGTCTGTCTTGGGCGTTTAAGGTTTTGGCCGGTAGTAACATAGCCGCCACCCCAAGCGAAAGCACGATGGCTTTCAAAGATTTGTTTTTTTTCATTATTATGGATTTAAAGATTTAAGATTCAAGATTCAACTACAGATTGCACTGATTTTACAGAGTGGATACAGAAGTAATTATGCTGCCTCGCAGCGGACGGATACGGATATCCGTTTAATCCGTAGTTCCGATACAAAAAAATCCAAGACCGAGCCCATTGGCCCTGCCTTGGATAGTGGATATGCAAAAGTTTGGAGCGGAGATTTACCCCCCCAATTGCTTGATAATCAATGTTTTACATAGTAATTCCATTGGTTTTCTGTTTGAGGCTGCAAAATTACGGAAAAAAAATGACATCAAGGCAAAAAATGCCAAAAAAAATCAATATGTTCCTACAAATAAAAAACTACGCATAGAAACGGTTCTCCTTCATGTAGCGGAACGTCCTCTCCGGCACAAAATGCCGCACATCGCGGCCTTCCTTGATGCACTGGCGGATGAAGGTGGACGAAATCTCCAGAATCGGGGTTTTCAGGACGGTTACTGAAGGATAATCGGCAAGGTCGCCGCCGTCGTAGCCCTCGCGGGGGAAAACGAGGAGTTCGTAATTGTCGAGGATTTTCTGGTAGTCGCGCCAATGCTTGAAGTTTTGGAGGCTGTCCATGCCGCAGATGAAAACAAACTGGCAATCAGGGTATTGCTCCGAGAGCGTGTTCAAGGTGTTGATGGTGTAGGAAGGTCGGGGCAGGTGCATTTCAATGTCGCTGACGCGGAAACGCGGGTCGTCGGCCACGGCCAACTGCACCATTTTCAGACGCTCGTTGTCGTCGAGCAGTTCGGCTTTCTGCTTCAGCGGGTTTTGTGGCGTGACCACAAACCACAACTCATCCAAATCGGAGAATTCGACCAAATAGTTGGCCAACATCACATGGCCGTGATGGATGGGATTGAAGGAGCCTGAGTAGATGCCGACTTTTTTCATCAAAAATTATATTTCTTTATTTGACAAGGGTTCTCTTTCATGGAACATCGGAAGAAACGAAAGAAACGGAAATTTCTGTGTTTTCCGAGTTTTCCGATGTTGATATTATGCGAACTATATTTGCCCACATATTCATCCATGATTATTCTTTAACTCTAACACTCTTGACAAAGAAATTCCTTGACCACCGTGAGGATTTCGCACTTGGCGGTTTCGAGGTCGTCGTTGATGATGGTGCGGTCGAACTTGCCTTGGGCAAACTCCGTTTCCCACGCGGCCTTGGCCACACGCTTCTCGATTTCCTCCATCGAATCGGTCTGCCGGTTGATTAATCTCTCGCGCAGCACTTCAATGGAAGGTGCCTGAATGAAGACGGAAAGGGCTTGGTCGCCGTAGTGCTTCTTGATGTTCACGGCACCGCAAACGTCCACATCGAAGGCCACATGCTTGCCGTCGAGTTGCATCTGTTCGACCACGGAGAGCAGGGTGCCGTAGCAGCGGCCCAGTCGTCCATCGTCAGGAAATAGTATTCCTTGCCGTTCACCTCCTCGCCGCGTGGCGGGCGCGTGGTGGCCGAAACCGAAAAGGCCATCTCAGGGATTTGGCTCATCACATAATTGAGCAAAGTGGTCTTGCCCGAACCCGACGGTGCGCTAAAGATTAGAAGTTTTCCTTTTTTCATATTTGTTTTCTTTGTGCCTATGGCTTATGGCCTATGACAATGGCCACTTCCCCTTTTGTGATAGTTGGCCATAGTCATCAGCCATCGGCCATTGGTCTTATAGTATATTACAAACTTGCTCTTTTATTTTCTCCAATTCATCCTTCATTTGGACGACCAATTTCTGGATGCTCACTTCGTTGGCTTTCGAGCCTAACGTGTTGATTTCGCGGCCCATTTCTTGCGCGATGAAGCCGAGTTTCTTGCCCGCTTGGTCGTCGTCGCAACTCTCGTTGAAGTAGTTGCAATGCTGGCGCAGACGCACTTTCTCCTCGGTAATGTCCAATTTCTCAAGGTAATAAATCAGTTCCTGCTCGAAGCGGTTCTCGTCGTATTGGCCCGAAGTGGTCAGTTCGGCGAGGTTCTTCGTGATGCGCTGCTTGATGACCTCGTGGCGACTCTTCTCGAAAGGTTCGACTTGTCCCAACAGATTGAGAATCAACTCCACGCGATGCAACAGGTCTTTCTTCAAAGTTTGTCCTTCCTGAATACGGAAGCCGTCGACGATGTCGAGGGCTTGGTCGAGGGTTTCCCCTACCTTGGCGATGAAAGCCTCGTCATAATTCTCAACCGGGATGTTGAAAATGCCCGGCATCTTGAACAACACGGAGGCCATGTCGGCAGTAGGCGGAATGTCGAGTTGAACAGAGATGGACTCGATCTGTTCCTTGTAGGCCTTCACAATGTCTTGGTCGATGTGGTAGGTTTGGGTCAAATCGGTGTCGGTGATGGTGATAACCGTATCGATTTTGCCGCGCTGCAACTTGGCACCAATCCTGTTGCGGAAGTCCAACTCAGCGGCACGCAACTCGTTGGGCAGTTTGACCTGCAAGTCCAACTGTTTGCTGTTCAACGTCTTGACTTCGACGGTAATTTTCTTTGCATTAAAAGTTTGCTCGGCTATACCATAGCCAGTCATGGAACGAATCATAAATCTTGAATTTTGCGGAAATTATTGCTGCACAAATCCCCACGGTTTGCCGTAGAGGTCGGTTTGGGTGCGCGAACTGATGGTGACATTCTTTACTAAACTCACGCGCGAGGAAAACACGCCGAAGCCGCCGCTGACATTGGTATAGTCGGGCACGGTTTGCGAAAATCCCGATTGCGAATTGACTTGGATGTAGTTGAAAAGTTCATCGCCGCCAGCCGTGAGGAAGATTTGCATGGGCTTGTTGCCATCGACATAGCGGATGTGGCGCACCACATTGGGGTGGTTGGGGTCAATCACCGTGTCGGCGCCGATGGCGTCGGTCAGCTGGTTAAACAGCACGTTCTCGCCGTATGTCATGTAGAAACTGCCGTCCTCAATGCTCAGGTCGTCTTTGCTCTTCGTGCCCAGCATATAGGTCACTTTCTTATCGACGAAAGGCCCGCCATTGATGGACTCCTCATAATAGAATGCCATGCTCATGTCGTAGAAAACGGCATTTTCGGCCTCCGTAAACTTGATCTTGCCGGTTCTGTCGCTCTCCTCGGCGGCAAAACTGAGGCCCGTGGCGACAATCTTGAAATTCTCGCCGCCCACAATGCCCGTTTCGGAGGTGATGGTGTCGTTGTCCTTGTGGACGAAGAGTTTATACTTGTATTTGATGCCGTTGGCATTGATACTGAACGGTTCCGAAGTCCAATACACCTTTTGGTCGGGCGAATAAAACACGCCAGCCTCCTTGTCGTGGATGGTCATCGTGTCAAGCTCGATGATGCGGTTGGTTGGGGCATAATTGTTGCCATAAGTAGACTGATACTCAAGGATATAAGCCCTGAGTTTGCCCGGATAGTTGCACGAATCGGCAATCAAGGCCACCTCATTGGCATTGATGGGATGGTCGTTATTGCCCGAAAAGGCGCGGTTGATGCGCACGAAGTTGGTGTCATGCGAAGCATCAAGCAGGCCATAGATAACGGGGATATCCTTGTAGTCGGCATAGAGTTCGACATCGGTGGTGCAAGCACCGAAAAAGGCCATGCAAGCCAGCAGGGAGAAGTACAGAATGTGTTTTTTCATCGTATGAAATCGTTTGATTAGAAGAGGCAAAAATAGTGTTTTTTTAGAAAATAGCGCTTCACTTTGTCAGATTTGTTATTTTTGTCCCCAAATTCAAACAAAAATCCTATGAAAAAATCAACTTTACTCGCATGGAATACGTTTACGACTTCAACAGCCTCGCTGAAGGCTCGCAAAACCTCAACGGACAGGACGGCTGGAAGACACATTACCAAACCGCGACTTCCTCTCAAGACTTTGATGTTTCGTATGTCTGCGGCTCCGACATGGCCCCTGACGAGACTATGGCTATCTGGTATCCTTACGGCGGTTCGGGCGTGGGTCGCACGGCCACGCGCAAGGCTTCCGACAATTTCAACTTCAATTTCCAGAACGGCGGTATCATGGACCTCGAAATCGACATGAACCGCACTTGGTGGGGCAGTTTCTTCGGCGTGGGCTTCGATGCCGACGGCGACGGACACATCCTGCCCGGCATGACCGACCCCGACGGCGGCGTGTATCTCTTCATCAAGAGCCAAGGCGACAGCGGCCATGCTCGTGTACACCTGCCCGATGGCACAAGCGTCCCCTTCGACTATGAGGAAGGCGGCTGGACACGCTACAAGATGTCATTTGACTTCACGGCCTACGATGGTGCGGGTGCCGTGACGGTGTTCGTGAAACCCGGTTGCGAAGGCGACTGGATTCAGATGGCGGGCTGCACCAACGTTTGCATGAACCTCACACCCGGCAGCGGCGACAAGAACGACTACCAAGTGTGGGACGGCATCTTCTTCCACTCGCAAGGCGGCACGGGCGGTTTCGACAACCTCCTTGTGCGCCAACAACCCGATGGCAACGCCCAACTCATTGAGATGGCCGACATTCCCAACCAATTGGTTTTCAACGACCCGATTACCCTTGAGGCCACTGCCTCATCGGGTTTGCCCGTCAGTTTTGAGTTGATGGAAGGCCCCGCAACAATTAATGGAAATATCTTGACATTGACGGGCGAAACGGGCGTTGTCAAATTCAAGGCCACGCAAGCCGGCAACGCCAACTGGCTCCCCGCCCCCGATGTGGTGAAATCATTTGAAGTGGTTGACCCCGATGCCTACGAGCCTGAGGTGAAAATCCGCAGGCCATACGAGGGAACAAAAGTGTATATGGATGAAATTCACCCTGTTATGATTGTCGTTTCGGCGTATATCGAGCATCCTGAAGTCATCAAGTTCACCGAAATTAAGGCGAGTGTTGATGGGATGGACATTCCTTTGAAGACCGACTATCCCGACAACCCTGAAAACGGCTATTATTACGGTTTCTTCACCCCTTTGGGCTTCACCAATTATGGCTTGAGCGTCAGCGTGACCCAAAGCGGCGGCAAGGTGACGACACTCAACACCAGTTTCGAGGTTACGAATGTGATTGAGAACCATTTGGACGTGGTGACCATGAACGGCGACCTTATTTGTACGCCTTCGATACACAGCGCGAAGGGCGAATACATCATGCCTACGCACGTGGGCGCGTTCAACAACATCATGGCGCATTACGACCACACCTGCGTGAACAACAATTGCGACCCCTACGACCGCGTTGGCGGCGTGAAGGTGCGCAACTATCGCGGCGAGTGGGTGGAACTGTTCCGC
>CACXQO010000209.1 GCA_902769815.1 uncultured Bacteroidia bacterium
TGTCGTCGTGTATCTTCCTGACAGCCACGATGTTCCTTGAATCGAGATACTCATTGACCGCATCGGGCATCCCACCTATTAATAGATAGCGTTTGAACAAGTCAAGCATCCTTGCATGAAGGTTTTCCTCCAACGATTCCCTATTCTCAAACCTTCTCCGCAATTCGTCGATGGCTGTTTTACCAAAACCGTTGGCCCACAAAAACTCCTCAAAATCAAGTTGGTACATGTGCTTTATCTCCAAACTTCCTACTGGGATGGAAACCGTTTGCCGCAAGGTGACTCCCAACTGTGAGCCACTGGCGATATAGGTGAAGCGGTCGTCCTCCTTGAGGAATTTTACCATGGTGAGCATGTGAGGATAGGCTTGTATTTCGTCCAAAAAGACCAAGGTGTTGGCTTTTTCGCGCATCTTTTCACCAGCAATGGTGCTCAGTTGGAAATAGAATTTCTCGATGGTGTTGGCTTCGGCGAAAACCTTCGGGCCGTTCTTGTCTTTGGCAAAGTTCACTTCGATGAAATTGGGAAACAGGCGTTGCCCTACTTCGCGTATGATGTAGGACTTCCCGATTTGTCTTGCTCCATCGATGACGAGCATCTTGTTCGAGTTGCTTTTCAGATATTGTTCGATGTATGCTTGTATCTTCCTTTTCAGCATGTTACAAAGTTTTTACGCCGCAAAGATACGCTTTTCCAATAAATCCGAAGCAAAAAACTTACGCTTTTCCAATAAAAATTACCCTAAAATTATACGCTTTTCCATGGTTTTTGAGGTGAAAAAACTACGCTTTTCCAAGAAACACTTAAGCCAAGACAGGAAACGCCTTGAAAAAAGTCAACAAGGAAATGGTTTCTTTGCGCAGTTTGGTTTTGGCGAATTTCTTGGTTTCCCCATCGGTCAGTTCCCCTAAGCCGTTCATAATGGTTTTGTCGCTGACTTGTTCCAGCGCGTCAATGCAATGTTGGATGTACTCTTGCAAGGACATTCCCATCCTGCTTTCCACAATGTTTGCGTTAATGGGCGTTTGAGAGTTCAGGAAAAACCAGCAATCAAACACATCGCGCCCCGTGATTTCGTTTCGGTCGAGCAGGGCGCAGAGTTTGTGTGCGAACATGTCCGACTTGACCAACACTTTCATGTCAATGCCAAGCAAATTCTTGACTTCATAATGGTTGTCATACTGTCGGTTCGAAATTTCCACTTTCAGTTTCCGCTCGTTTTGTCCATAGTCCAAAACAAAGACCGCCCCATAGAATTTCAAAGCCTCATCGTGAATTGTACCATACTTCAGCAGTGTTTTCTTGACTTTCTCGTACACCTCTTTTTCTTTGTCCGTATTAAGCAAGTTGAAATCCAAGTCCACCGAAAAACGGGGCAAGTCATAAAAAAACATCAGCGCGGTTCCGCCTTTGAAAGCGAGGCAATCCGCGAGTTCCGCATCCGAAAACAGGTCTTTCAGGATTTGCAACATAAAGAATTTGTGCTTGTTAGTGTCCATAGTCATAATGATTTGAATAGTTCCTTGACCCTTTCGTTCAATCGTTGGGATTGGTAAATGGGAAGCAGTTTCATAACGCACCTTTTGTTGATGGCGTTGAGGTTGTCGAAATAGCACTCTGAGTGTAGATACATCATGTCGAGCAAGGCCCTTTCGGGTGTGGCGATACTTATATTGTCACGCAATTCGATGCCTTCCAGATTGTATAGGATTTCGCTTTTGATTTGCCTATAACGGAAAATTCGTCCGTCCATTTCAATCTCGCGGCTCAGATAACTGACTGAGGTAATGGCCGAATCGTACTGAAAAACAACACCCGCCTGTTGAAGCACATACTCCAAAGAAATGTAGGACGGCACAAACACCAACCCCGCCAATTCCTCCGGATTATAGTGCTTTTTAGCATAAATCCCTTTTCGCGGATTGAGCAGAAGCCCTTTTTGGACATAATAATTCAACTTTTTGGCAAGTGAATCATCTCTTTTCTCGTTGAGCAACAACGAAATGCTATTGGTGTTGAATGCCGTTCTTGGCACCTCACTCAGACCAAAAATAATATTTTTTTGCGAACCAATCATCCGAAATTTTCGTATTTTCAGTTCGCAAAAATACACAATTTCCAAAATGTGAGATACAAATTTGTATGTTTTTTCATTTTGGAGAGAAGTGTTTTGAGTTATTTGTCTCCATAATGCCCGTATGCTGAAACTACCTCCACAATGACGACATCATTGTAGATCTTGTAAACAAGTCTGTACTTAACCTTGTAGCTCATGCTCGATTCTGGTTAGGAAATCATCCAACGACTCGTTAGGAAGCATCTCATGGGAAGTTGCCTCACCGCTTTCTGCTTCTTTCAGCCTCTTTTCTATCATGTCTATATTCCTTTGGTCGGCGAAGAATGGGTCGCCACTTGGACTGATTTCGTAGGGGTCGCGGCGGAATTCAGGTGGAATGTTGAGTATGGCATCCTCTCTCTTTACCGGCTTGATGCTGACCTTGAATGATCCGTGGTCGCGGGTCTTGACGATGAAATCGTCGCCGTTTGACTCCGTGAAATAACTCATCATATTCGTCCTAAAATCTCTGCTGCTGACTACAATCATGGTATTCTCCTTTCCTTTTTGTTCCGCAAAAATACATCATTTTTCGATTTCTTACCATTTTGGTACCAAAATGATACCATTTTTTGTTACTTTCAGTTATGTGTAACCCATCCGTTTACACTTCGCGATATAATGTTGAATTTTATCTTTGCGAAGTAAAATACTAACCCTAAAACCGACGCGCCCGATGGGATAGAACTGGGTGAAAGAAAAATGAAAAGAATTACTGTATTTGCAATTTCATTAATTGCATTACTGATGATTGGATTGACAACTACATCATTCGTTTTGCACAAAGAAACAAGCTCAGACATGTCAAGTAGAACAGTCTCCGTGTATTACAATTTTGTAAAAGTTGGTGCAAATTCATTTTCCCACCAAACGACATCTGGCGAATTTGATTCTGATGATATGACAATTATTATCAATGGTAAGTCCTGTAATGTCAAGGAATGTTCATATTACAAACTTAGGAATCAAGGCTTAGAGGTTGATGATCCTAGAGCAGATTATCAATACGAAGCATTTTGTAGTTCATTAAAAGGGAATACCGCATATTTTAATTAAACAGTTGATTTTTAAATATAGAAAGTATGAAAAAGACTCTTTTATTATTGTCAACCGCATTAATCATGTGCAGTTGCGCAAGTTACAAGTTAGAAAATACAGTATGGAGCAATGTATCAGCCGCTGAAAAAGATGGAGAAAAAGGCACGGTGGTTACAAGTTTAATTTTCAGGTCTCCTGATGATGTAGACATCTATAGTGCTGTTGTTGTTGACAAAGATGTTGTTGTAACACCTTTTAAGTATGCTGAAGGTAAGTATGTGGTTTCTGGTAATCCAAGGAAAGAAGCTGAAGTTGAAATAACGGGAAGCAATATACAAAACCAAAGAATCTATTATAAGGGTGCATATCGCAAAACTGATGCAATGTTCCTTATTTCGCAAGATTCCATTCCGTATATCTTTGGGATACAGAAAAACGTAAAGGTTCAATAATTGTCTAACTGAAAACATTTAATGATATGAAAACAAAGGTCACAATCTTAATGCTGATATTCAGCTTGTCTTTTGGATCGGTTACTTACGCTCAACAAAAGAAAAATTTCTGGGATAGGCTGTCAGATCTATGTACAGGTATAGCAAATGTTTGTAAAGCAACTGGTATTAGTGATATGGCGGAAGCATATGTGGTTGGAAAAACAGCTGATTTATACGAAAAAAATGGATATTCGAAAGAAGATGCGCAAAAAAATGCCTCAAACATATGGGAAACACTGGGTGCCAGTAAATCTAATATTGATAGAGGCGTAGCTTGGAACAAAAATGCAGGCAATAGATACCAGCAACTTGACACGCTTTCGTATGATTCTCAAGGCCGTATTTCAAGAGATCCGAATGCTAGACGAAAGTATCTGGCACAAACAAGTCTCACATATGCGATTGGATGTTTGGACGAAGCATATAGAGGAGATACAGATAAAGCAATCGTTATGGGCATCTTATCAGTAGGAGATATTTTATTTGAAAAAGGTCGTATTGATGCAATAGAAGATTCCATTGCGAGGGCTGAATATTTGGATAAACAAAAAGCTAAGCGAGAAATGGAAAATCATTTTCAAAGTATAGGTGTTACAAACTATTCGGATGAAGATTTAACGAATTGTGCTGATTATGTATTAGCAGTTGCAAAAACCAACAAATTATCCGAAAATGAAAAAGTTGAATATTTGAGACAAATGGGAATAAATCAGTCTCCTCAAGAGGTTTTGATTCAATACGGCATGGATAGTCAAGCTGAACTTCGTCGTCAGGAAGAACTGAAACGTCAAAAGGAAGAGGAAGAAAGACGTTTGGCAGAGGAAAGAAGACTTGCCGAACAACGTGCTGCTGAGGAAAGAAGAAATGCTTTGCAAGCGTTAGAGTCAACGAAAATTGACGGTTTTGCTTTTGATGTGACAGAACTTTCCGATGAACAAAAACCTGAATTGGACGAAGCTGCCAACATCCTCAACAAATATTCCGATGTGAATGTGCTTTTGACGGGTCACACATGTAAGATTGGATACAAAAGTATCAATCAGAGAAAAGGCATGAAGCGTGCTGAATCAGCAAAGGCATATTTGATGTCGAAAGGTGTTGCTGAAAATCGAATAACCACTGATAGTAAGGGTGAAACCGAACCTTTAGTACCCAATACTTCAAGAGAAAATCTTAAGCAAAATAGAAGAGTTGAATTTCAATTAGTTAAGTAAAAAGAAAAAACCATGAAAAAAGTATTGTTATTGGCAATTACATTGTTTGCTGTTATCGCAGTAAACGCGCAAGAAAGAACAAAAATTAAAGATGGTCTTTATCTCGTTAGCTATGGTAACACTGCTGTTATCGAAGACGATGAGAACAATCGCACCATTAGTATCTCTATCACAAAAGAAATCGATGACAGAAACTCTAGTGAAGCTACATACAACATAGTATGTGGGAAATGGACTAAACGTGTGGTTAAGTTTGGCTTGAAATCAGCAGTAGCGGCAGGTATAAAAAGCGCAGCATTAACAGAAGGAGCCAGTTTAATAGTTTCAGCAGCAGCTGAATTAGCAACATGGATTTACGATGATGCTTGCGAGTATTATGGAGAAAAAGACAAATAGCGTATATATGCTTCTTCATAACGTTTAATATCAAGGTGTCTCCTTCAGTTCGAGGCACCTTGATATTTTATGTTTTGAACAGAGTTGTAAAAGGTAAAGAAATTATCCCTACCTTTGTCCCCAAATCTAAATCAAAACGAATTATAGGTAGAAAATGTATATTATAATCACACGAGCTTTACGTATTCGTTCCAAAGACTGAGAATCGGCAAATTTGAAGTAAGAGGAGAAGTTACGAATAGTTCGCGTCTTCGGGCGTGAACTGTTTGTTGTTTATTTGCCTTTTACGGGCTTTGCCGAGCCTTCAGTCTTCAGGTAAGCAATCAAAACGGTTTCGCCCGTTTTGTTTGCCCACCGCGCAAGGCTCCCGCAAAGGCAAACCGATGAACGAAGAACCTCACATAGGGAAACTCATCAAGGCAGAATTGGCACGACAGGGGCGCAGCATTACTTGGCTGGCCACGCAATTGGGCTACTCGCGGCAGTATATGTACAAACTCTTCCGCCGCAAATGGATCTACACGGACTTGCTGCTCAAAATCAGCGATTTGCTGGATTATGATTTCTTTAGGTGCTATTCGGAATGGAGGGAACAGAGGGATATAATAACTACCAAATCATCATCTTGGAAGGAATAATCTTATGCACAAAAGTAACGATTCCTAAAGCCGTTTTTCAGTAATGCACCAAATTGCGAAACCGTCATGCTGCCCTCGGGGATGGTTTCATCAACCGTCGCCAAGCCAGAATTAATAAGGTTTCCGATGGTGTCAACCGCAGTTTGGTTGTACTCATCGTATCGCAAAGTTATCGTTGTCATCCTATCAAATAGTTGTTTACGCTGCAAAAATAACAATAATTCTGAAAACTTACAAATACTGGATTTAGGCTTCTTTATAAGTGAGTTGTTTTTGAAAAATAGCGCGATAAAGTGAGTTATTTTTGAAAAATAGCGCAGTTTAGTGAGTTATTTTTGAGATTTTCGGTCCGTTTCTTGGTAAATGACTGTTTGAGGAACAGGTATAAAAACCAAAGTTCCAACCAAATCCACCCTTTTTTAGTGAGATTTGGTTGGAACTAACGCAATTTTTGGCTTACTTCTTACCAAATCTGAGCTTTTTTACCCAGATTTGGTAGATACAGGCACATCAAACGTTTATTTCCCCAACTGCCTCCCCACTTCCTCCATCAATGCCTCACCTTCAAGGTTGCGGGCTACAATCATTCCGTCTTTGATGAGGGCGTTTTGAGGGATGAAGGCGATGGCGTACAAGGCTCCGGCGGCGTTGCCCCAGCCATGCAGGTCGCTGACGTGGGTCCAAGTCAAGCCGTCTTTCTCGATGGCGGCGAGCCAGGCTTCCTTGTTGGTGTCGAACGAAACGCCGAGAATGTCAAAGCCTTGGTCGTGGTATTTTTGGTAGGCGGCCACCACGCCCGGATTGGCTTTGCGGCAATCGGGGCACCACGAAGCCCAAAAGTCGACCAAAAGAAGTTTGCCTTGGGCGAGTTCGCTGAGCGTCACGGGGTTGCCGTTGGCATCGTTTTGGGTGAAGTCAATCATCGGCTGACCGGCCTGCACGCGCTCTTGCTTCTCAACATATTCTTTGGCCATAGCCAAATTCTTGGTGGTCAAGTTGCTGTCGGCGTGATGGATGTTGTCGATCATCGTGCGCAGTTCGCAGGGACCGAAAGCCCACTTGTAACGATACATCACATAATGTGCCACAGGGTCAGTCGGGTTCCCCCAAACATAGTCGAAGCAGTGCATTTTCAGGATTTCGTCCTTGTCGGCTTGGGCCATTGTGCTGTCGGCTTCCAACTTGGTTTCCAATGCGTTATAACTCTCGGTGAAGGCCATCAAGCGGTCTTGCGAGGCTGAGCCTTTCACCACAATGGCGTTCGGATTTTGTGCGTCGCCTTCTATGGTCACATCGTTGTTGTCGGTGAAGAAGGGGAAAGCACGACGCCAGCCTTTCAGCATAATGCCGTACATCTCATTGTCCTTGCAGACGGGTGTTTCAAACACCGCATCCCAGTTGGCAATCGTCGCTGAATCAAGTGTTTGTCCGTCTTTTTGCAAATAAACGGTCTTTCCGTCAGCGTTGGCCAAATTCACATTGATTTTGAAGGTCTCCGTCTTGGGCTTGGAAGTGCAAGCAAAAAGACCTAAAGCCATCAGGCCGATAAGTAAGTTTCTTGTTTTCATCACTTTAAGATTTCAGTTAGTTTAGCCGCCAAATCATCACCTCTCAGGCCTTTGGCAATCATGGTGCCGTTCTGGTCGAAAAGGAAGTTGGACGGGATATAGTAAATCATATAAAGTTCGCTGGCATTGTTCTCGCTGTCGCGCACTTGCGTCCACGGCAGTTGGTCTTCTTCGACGGCCTTCAGCCAAGCATCTTCATCTTGGTCGACGCTAACGCCAACGACATCAAAACCGAGTGCATGATATTGCTCGTAAGCAGCCTTCACCACGGGGTTTTCCTTGCGGCACGGACCACACCACGAAGCCCAAAAATCGACCAAAGTGAGTTTGTTCTTTCCGATGACTTCAGAAAGTGTAACATTCTCACCCTCTTTGGTTTGCAGGGTAAAATCAATGAAAGGCTGGCCTACTTCCAAGCGTTCTTGCTTGGCGATGTAGTCGTTCAGATCGGTCTTGTAAATGGATTCGGTAGTGAAAGTGTTGACTATCTCTTTCAGTTGGTCGAGGGGATAGTCTTGCTTCACTTGGTCGAGGATGTAGTGCGTAACAAAACTTTCGGGATGGGCTTTGATGTAGTCGTCGCGGAAGTTGTCCTGTTGTTCCATCAGGGCAGTGCCAACCTTGTTGAGCGAGTCCATTTTGATGGAATCGTTGTCGGAAAAAGCCTGTTGCATGACGGCATACAATTCGCGGATTTGCCCGTCAAACTGGTTCAGTCCTCCAATTCGGCCTGCGTTTCCGAAGCCATGATTTCCACGTCTTTCGGGTTGTTGATGTCGCCCACAAAAGCCACATCCTTGTTGTCGGCGAAGAAAGGCATCGAGCCGCGCATTCCTTTCACTTTCAATGCGTAAAGGATTTGAGGGTCGTCTTTTTGGGCGGTCAAAACGGCGGTTTCGTTGGCGATGACAGCCGAGTCGATGGTGACGGGCGCGTTGTCCACAAATTTTTGCAGATAGACGGTTCTTTCGTTGCCGTTAGCCAAACTGACATTGACCTTGAAGTTGTTTTTTTCGCTGCAAGCGGTCAGGCCGAGCGCAAGCGCGAACAGGAATAGTACGTTTCTTTTCATTGTAACTCAGATATTTAATTGATTTCTTATTCTCTTTTCTTGTCCGTTTTGAAAATGTATAAAATCATCATAATCAGGAAGATGGAAATGGGAACACTAAGCAAGATGCGCAGCATCACCTGCCCGAAGAGCCTGAAACTGAACGACTCGAGGAGAAACAGGGCGAAATGGTGAACCAGCACCATGCAAAGCGTGTAGCGGAAAAACCAAACGCCGTCCAATTGGCTGAGGTTGGGTTCTTGGATGTTGTCAAACTTCAAAGTGCCCGAAACGAGCGAGATGATGGATGGTCGGCAGAAGGCCATCAAAGTGGTGGCCCCCGCGTGAAGTCCGGGTGTTCCCGTAAACAGGTCGATGGTGAGGCCCAAGACGAAACCCAACACCAGCAGTTGCCACTTCGGTATGCTGAAAGGCAACAACATAATGAAAATCAAATAGATATAAGGATGCACATAGCCTCCCAAGCGGATGTGGTTGATGACCAACACTTGGAAAAGCACGAGCGCGATGAAGCGAATGATTTGGAGAATTGACTTATTCATCTTTCTTGAATTTTGCTTTGAGTGAGTCAATTTCTGGTTTGTACAAGTCCCTGATGACATAGACATGCCGCAAGGTGGCGAAGTCGGTGGCAAACCGAATCTTGGCCTTGTTGAGCGCGTCGATGGCGGTGGGATAGAACTCCTCCACCGTGCCTACCATCAGGTCTTCGGGGAAGATGTAAGAGTGCGAACTGGTGAGGATGGTGTCACCTTGTTTCAGGATGATGTGCGTGGGAATGTCCTCCACCATGCCGTAGCGATAATTGTTGGTTTCCCACTTCAGGCTGGCCAATTCCTGGCTTTCCTTGATGCGCACGCCCACGACGGATTTGCTGTGCAGCAGGCTCATGATGGAAGCATAGTGGCGGCTCACGTCGGTCACCACGCCCACGATGCCGTCGGACGAGATGACGCTCATGTCGCGCTTGATGCCGTCTAACGCACCTTTATTAATAATAATGTAGTTGTTGGTTTGGTTAGTGCTGTTGTTGACCACCTGCGCGGGGATGTATTCATAGAGGGTGTCGCCCCTGTCGATGTCATAGATGTGGGCTGCGGTGTCGTAAACGATGGAAAGTTGTTTCCTGAGCATGGCGTTTTCCTCGGCCAATTGCTTGTTGGCGGAGTTGAGACGGAAATAATTGCCCACTTCGCTGCTCCATTCGTAGATTTTCCCGACCGCGTCGTTGGTGGAGTTCACCATGCGGTTGCGGTGGAAATTTTGGCTACGGGCGAGCAGCAAAACAGAAATCACCTCGAGCAGGATAAAGAGGATGACGAAGTGATGTTTCAGTATGAAACGCCGCAGGTTATACATGTTTTTTATTGGGCTATAGGCCCTTCGACGGGCTCAGGGACCTTTTAGCAACGGAAAAGTCAAGGTCGTTGAGCCTGTCGAAACGCCGACAATAGTCTTTATTTGATCAAGAATGTAAAGCGGTCAAAGTTCTTCAAAGCGATGCCGGTGCCACGGGCGACGGCACGCAACGGGTCTTCGGCCACATGGATGGGCAGTTTGGTCTTGGCGTTGAGGCGCTTGTCCAAGCCACGCAGCAAGGCGCCACCACCGGTGAGGTAGATACCCGTGCGGTAAATATCGGCGGACAACTCGGGCGGTGTTTGCTCCAAGGCGTTCAACACGGCGGTCTCAATCTTCATGATGCTCTTGTCCAAGCAATGCGCGATTTCGGCATAGTTGACGCGGATTTCCTTCGGGATACCCGTCAGCATGTCGCGGCCTTGCACGGCGTAGTCGTCGGGCGGATTGTCCAATTGCGGGATGGCCGCGCCCACCTCAATCTTGATGCGCTCGGCGGTGCGCTCGCCCACGATGATGTTGTGCTGCTTGCGCATGTATTCCTCGATGTCGGCGGTGAAGTCGTCGCCGGCGATGCGGATGGACTTGTTGTTGACGATGCCGCCCAAGGCGATGACTGCGATTTCGGAAGTACCACCACCGATGTCAATAATCATATTGCCTGTCGGCTCAAGCACGTCGATGCCGATACCGATGGCGGCGGCCATAGGCTCATGAATCAAACGCACTTCCTTGGCACCGGCCTGTTCTGCCGAGTCTTTCACGGCGCGTTCCTCCACCTCGGTAATGCCCGAAGGGATGCAGATGACCATCTTCAGGCTGGGCGGAAACAGGGTGTTTTTGAAATTAATCATCTTGATCATCTCGCGCATCATGTATTCGGCGGCCTGGAAGTCGGCAATGACACCGTCGCGCAGCGGGCGGATGGTCTTGATGTTTTCGTGGGTTTTGCCGTGCATCATCATGGCGCGCTTGCCCACGGCGATGATTTTCTTCGTGTCGCGCTGCAAAGCCACAATCGAAGGCTCGTCAACGACGACCTTGTCGTTGTATATGATAATCGTGTTGGCCGTACCAAGGTCAATGGCGATTTCTTTGTTGAGGAATGAAAATGCTCCCATTTCTATGTTGTTATTTGTTGGTTGTTGAATCGTTTAATTGTTGGTCGGGCCTTCGACTGGCTCAGGCACTTTGGCGGTCGTTGAGCCTGTCGAAACGCCGTTTCTTAATGTCTAAAATGCCTGTATCCCGTGAATACCATGCTGATTCCGTGTTCGTTGCAGCAGTCGATGGATTCTTGGTCGCGGACGGAGCCGCCGGGCTGCACGATGGCCGTAATGCCTGCTTCGTGGGCCAATTCGACGCAATCCTTGAAAGGGAAGAAAGCATCGGAGGCCAAAACTGCACCTTTCAAATCGAAATCGAAAGACTTGGCCTTCTCAATAGCTTGGCGCAAGGCATCCACACGCGAGGTTTGCCCAATGCCAGAGGCATAAAGTTGTTTGCCCTTGGCCAAAACAATGGCGTTGCTGCGGCTGTGCTTCACAATCTTGTTGGCAAAAACCATATCTTCCACTTCGTTAGCGGTCGGGGCTTTCGTGGTGATGACCTTGAAATCGGCAGCGGTTTCGGTGTGGAGGTCGCGGTCTTGCACCAAATAGCCGTTCAAAGCGGTTTTCACGGTGAAAGGATTGTATTGGTCGGCCTTCAGGCACAGCACGACACGGTTTTTCTTCGAAAAGAGCAAATCGAGCACACCGTCCTGATATTCAGGTGCTACGATGACTTCGATAAACAGTTTGTTGATTTCCTCGGCAGCGGCCAAATCGATGGGGCGGTTGCAGACCAACACGCCACCGAAAGCCGAAACGGGGTCGCCGGCCAAAGCGTCAACGTAAGCCTCCTTGACGGTCGGGCGGCAGGCCAAACCACAAGGATTGTTGTGCTTCAGGATGGCGAAAGTCGGCTCATCGAACTCACGGATGAGGTTGAGTCCCGCGTCAAGGTCGAGCAAGTTGTTGTACGACAGTTCCTTGCCGTGCAGTTTCTCGAACATCGCATCCAAATTGCCGTAGAAAGTGCCTTTCTGGTGCGGGTTTTCGCCGTAGCGCAAGGGTGTGCCCTCTTCTTCACAAATCCTAAGCGGCTGTTTTTCATCGTCTTTCGTGAACCAGTTCATAATCGCGCTGTCGTAGTGCGAACTCACGCCGAAGGCGTAGGCAGCAAAACGGCGGCGGTCGTCAAGCGAAGTCTCACCATTTTGGTTTTCAAGCAGTTGAATCAGTTCACCATAATATTTCTGCGAAGGCACAATCAGCACATCGTTGAAGTTTTTCGCGCCTGCGCGGATGAGCGAGATGCCGCCAATGTCAATTTTCTCGATGATTTGCGAAGCGTCCTCGGTCTTGGCCACGGTTTCCTCGAAGGGATAGAGGTCGACAATGACCAAATCGAAGGGCGGAATGTCGTATTCCTGCATTTCGCGCTGGTCGGATTCGAGGTTGGTGCGACCCAAAATGCCGCCGAATACTTTAGGATGCAAGGTCTTCACGCGACCGCCCAAGATGGACGGATAGCCCGTGAGCGACTCGACGGTCTTCACCGTGGGGTCCAAAGGCTTGATGAAGTCGTAGGTTCCGCCAGTGGAGTAAATTTGCACTCCATTTTGCTTCAACAAGCCGACGATGGTGTCGATACCCGTCTTATAAAATACTGATATTAAAGCAGTTCTAATTTTTTTCAAGGGTGTAAAATTTTGCTAATTTAAGACTGCAAGATTACGGAAAAAATGAAAGCGGCGCAAGAGTTGGGCGACAATTTTTTGTGTCATATACAACGGCAAATACATAATACCATCTTCCTGTTTGTAGTCGGCGGCGTGGAGCACTATGGGCGTTGTAAGGTTTTCGGCGTAGGTTTTCATCCCTTTGTTGAGCGACGACAGCGTGTAGTTTTTCCCGCTTTTCACCTCGATTGGGATGATGTTGTGGCGGCTCGTCACTTTGCTTTTCAGCAGCAAAAAGTCAATCTCCATCCGCTCTTCGGCTTTTTCTGACGACTTGCTGTAAAAATAGAGGTTGTGTCCAGCCGATGTAAGCATTTGTGCCACAATGTTTTCAATCACCATACCAACATTGGCCTCAAGTTTTCCGAAAAGCAGTTTCTGGTAGATTTCGGAGGTGACAATGCCCCGCTCGTCAAAAGCCTGACTGATGAGCAGCCCCGTGTCGTTCAAGTAGCATTTGAGCGTGGTGCGGCTCTCGTTCATTTTCAATCCTACATTAGGCTCGGTGGAGTTGTAACAAATGTTGGCGACTCTCGCATCTTTGAGCCAAAAGAAGGCATCGTCCCAGTCGCGGTATTTTGCTCCAGGTTTTAGTGCCGACAGCCTGAATTTCGTTTCGTGTTTCGACAGTTGCGAAGGGATTTGGTCAAAAATGTTGGCTACCTTGTCGGCTTGCTCGCCAGCATAATTGAAGATGTCGTTGCGGTAGATGTCCAAAATGTCGCGCTTGGTGGCATTCACTTCATCGAAGTTTTTGGTTTCCACATATTTCAGGACGACTTGGGGCATTCCTCCAACAATCATATAAAGGCGAAACGCATCCATCGCACGGCGGTGAAAAGCCTGACCCATCGGGCGTTTCTGTTCAAACATTTGTCGAATCAGGTCCATCAGCATATCGTTGCCTGTTGCCCATAGAAACTCCTCAAAATCCATAGGATACATTTTCAGTGTGCGTTCTTCTGAAGGAATCACTATGCCTTGCGTGTTTTTCTTGATGCTCATCAGCGAACCCGTTTCGATATAATCGTATCGTCCGTCGGCCACCAAAAACTTGATGGCTGCCCTCGCTCTTGGACACAACTGTACTTCATCGAAGATAATCAGCGACTTACGGGGATAGAGCCTCACCTTATAGTGCTGAGTAAGGTAAAGAAACAGCGTATCGAGGTCTTCCAAATACAGGTCGAACCATTCCCTCACCTGTTGGGGAGCCTTGTTGAAATCGATGAGCAAATAGGATTCGTATTCCCGTTTGGCGAACTCCTCCACAATGTAACTTTTCCCGATGCGCCTCGCTCCTTCAATGAGCAAAGCGACTTCACCGTGTCTATTTTTCTTCCAATCAAGAAGTTGCTGATAAATCTTTCGTTTCATTTTTCAACGTTTTACACCTTTTTGAGATTTTTCACGCCGCAAAAATACACCTTTTTGAGATTTTTTGAAGCCTCAAAATACACCTTTTTGAGATTTTTTGTGTTTTTGTCATTGTTTTGTTGCGAGTTTCAACAATTGTAGTTTCTAATCCGCTGAAAGTAAACACAATACGACTAATACAATTTTTATTTTCATTTTTCCCTTGTCGCATTGGAAATTTCCTTATCTTTACCGATTCCGCGGATGGAAACGAAGTGGATTTTAAACCAAACTGTTGACAAACAGAAAGTTGAAGAAATTGTCAAGGTGCTCAATATCGACGAGAACCTTGCCACTTTGCTTGTCCAACGCGGAATTACCAACTACGAAGAGGCCAAAACTTTCTTCCGTCCATCGCTTTCGCAACTGCACGACCCCTTCCTGATGAAGGATATGGACAAGGCCGTCGACCGCGTGTTGCGTGCCATCAACAACGGCGAAAAAGTGCTGGTTTACGGCGACTATGACGTGGACGGCACGACTGCCGTGGCAGTGGTCTATTCTTACCTGAAGCCTTTCTTCAAGAAGAAAAAAATCGAGTTCTACATCCCCGACCGCTACGAGGAAGGCTATGGCATTTCCTACAAAGGCATTGATTATGCGGCAGATAACGGCTTCAAACTTGTGATTGCCCTCGACTGCGGCATCAAGGCGGTGGAGCGTGTCGACTATGCCAACAGCAAGGGTGTCGACTTCATCATTTGCGACCATCACCGTGCCGGCGAGGTCATTCCCAATGCCGTGGCCGTGCTCGACGCCAAGCGCCCCGACTGCAATTATCCTTACGATGAGCTTTCGGGCTGTGGAGTGGGCTTCAAGTTGGTTACGGCACTCTCTATGAGGGGGTTGGGAACCATTGAGGAGGTGTTTGACCTGCTTGATTTCTTGGCCGTGAGCATTGCCGCCGACATTGTGCCCATCACTGGCGAGAACCGTGTGTTGGCCTATTTCGGCTTGAAGCAATTGAACAAGAAACCGCGTCCGGGCATCGAGGCTATTTTGCAACACGCCAACATCTACCGTCGCGACGAAGACCAACTTGACGAAGACGAGAACGTGCTGACACGGGAGTTGACTATCAGCGATTTGGTGTTCCTCATCGGGCCGCGCATCAATGCAGCCGGACGTATCGCCAAGGCCTCCGACTCGGTGCGACTGCTCATCGCCGAGAAGAAAGACCACGCCGAAAAATTGGCCGCTTCCATCAACGACCTCAACGATGAACGCCGCGAGTTCGACAACCGCATTACGGAAGAAGCCCTCGGTATGATTGATGCCGACGCTGAACTTCGCGATGCCAAGAGCACTGTGGTTTTCTTTGGTCACTGGCTCGGCGCGTTCCATCAAGAGTTTCGACATCTACGATGCCATCGACCATTGCTCCGACTTGCTGGAACACTTTGGCGGCCACAAATACGCTGCCGGCCTGTCGATGAAGCCTGAAAACCTGCCTGAATTCCGCCGCCGCTTTGAGACATACGTCAGCGAACACCTTGTGGATGAGGACTTTGTGCCCGAACTTGAGGTGGACTTGAAAATCAATTTTTCCGACATCACCTCCAAGTTTATGCGCATCCTCAACCAGTTTGCGCCTTTCGGTCCGGGCAATATGGCACCCGTTTTCTGGACGGACAATGTCGTCGATGCGGGCGGGTCGCGTCCCGTGGGCGGCCACCGTCACCTGAAACTCACCGTTTCGCAGATTGGCGACGCCGAGCAAGGCATTGCCCCGCTGTCGGGCATCGCTTTCCAGAAAGGCGACCTCTACGACCGCATCCATAGCGGCGAGCCTTTCAGCATCTGCTACCACTTGGAATACAACACCTGGCAAGGCAAGACCAACTTGCAGCTTAATGTGAAGGATATTAAGTTTGCGGAGGAGCTGTAGACTTTATTTCCAAAACTGCCACCATTTTTTTTGTCGGCCTTCCACCACACGCGCATAGCGGCTGCCCGATCTTCTCATTTTCGAGAAACTCGTCACCGTGCCTGCCGAAGGGCCTTTCAAGGTGGTGATGGACGACCGCGAGGCCACGAAACCGTTCTCGTCGGTGTCGTCGATGTCGCCGTATTTGTTCTTTTTCGCCGCGAAAATGATGACATTGTCGATGTACCAACTGTTGACATAAGCCCCGTGCCCCGTGAAATAGAGGCAAAATTGCGGCTCTTTGCTCGGCCATTCCTCCATATCGAAAGTGAGCAGATACTGGCTTTGCTCGATGCTGCCCCTCACTGTGTCCTCCCAAATGCTCTCCCAATCCTCGCCGTTTGGCGAAATGCCAATGCCGATTCTGACATCCAATTCGCCTTGGGAGGCTTCAAGGGCGTGGTTGAACTGGAAATTGATGAAGTCGTATTTGCCCAACTCCACGATGGGTGTCACCAAGCGGGTTGTGCCTTCAAAGTTGAAGTCGGGATACATCTGCATTTCGCGCGGCTTGCATCCCGCAAAAGTCGTGTTGGAAATGTACCACACCACCCAATCGTCGCCTTTCGCGTCCCAACCTTCCTCGAGCCAAGGGTTGAAGAAACCCTCGCACAACACCACGTCGCCCTGCTGCGCAAAGAGGGGAGAAGTGAGCAATATGACGAGGAATGTGAGTAACCGATGCTTCATCCAAAGTGCTGATTTGGCGACAAAAATATTAAAAAATTGGGAATTATGGTGCGTTTGTGGCTTTTTATTATTTTTGCACCAACGAATCGATTAAAAAGGCCGCTGGTAAGGACATTGGGTCATAATCCATTGTAGGCAAAGCCCGGTCATTAGGAGAATAATAGTATGGCAAAAGAAAAAACCGCCTTTTTTTGCAAGGAATGTGGCAACGAATCGCCGAAATGGTTCGGGAAATGCCCAGCCTGCGGCGCGTGGAATACCTGCACGGAGCAAACCGTCGTTACGGGAAAGGAAGCCCAATCGGTGAGGAAAAACATTGGCACTGAGATGGATAAGGGCTTCCCCGTGCCCATCAAGGAAATCGGCAACGCCAAGGAACAACGCATCGTTTTGCCTTATGAGGAACTTAATAGGGTTTTGGGCGGCGGCTTGGTGCTTGGCTCTTTGACCCTCGTGGGTGGCGAACCCGGCATCGGAAAATCGACTTTGCTTTTGCAGACGGCCTTGCAATTGGCTGGCCGTAAGGTGCTTTACATCTCCGGCGAGGAAAGCCAGACCCAAATCAAGATGCGGGCCGAGCGCATTGGCATCCACAACACCGACTGCCTCATCCTCACCGAGACCAACACGCAAGAAATCCTGAAACACTTCAAGAATGTGCAGCCCGACATTGTCGTCATCGACTCCATCCAAACGCTTGAATCGCCTTATATCGACGCTACGGCGGGCAGTATTTCACAAATCCGCGAAACCGCTGCCGAGATGAACAAAATCGCAAAGGCGTATCAGGTGCCGGTGTTCCTCATCGGCCACATCACCAAGGACGGCAGCATCGCCGGCCCGAAGATTTTGGAGCATATTGTCGATACGGTCTTGCAGTTTGAGGGCGACCGCCACTATGGTTTCCGCATCTTGCGCACCATTAAGAACCGCTTTGGGTCGGCCTCCGAGTTGGGCATCTTCGAGATGAACGCCACAGGCCTCCGCGAGGTGACCAACCCCAGCGAAATCCTCCTCTCGCAACGCGACGAGGAAGTGAGCGGCATTGCCATCGCCGCCACGATGGAAGGCCAACGCCCAATGCTCATCGAGACGCAGGCTTTGGTGAGCAGCGCAGCCTACGGCACGCCCCAACGCTCCGCCACGGGTTTCGACATCCGCAGGATGAATATGCTTTTGGCCGTGCTTGAAAAACGCGCAGGCTTCAAACTTTCCATAAAAGACGTATTCCTCAACATCGCGGGCGGCCTTCGTGTGGACGACCCTGCCATTGATTTGGCCGTCATTGCCGCCATATTATCCTCAAATGCCGACATTCCCATTTCTTCGCGCTATGCCTTTGCCGCCGAGGTAGGTCTTTCGGGCGAAATCCGCGCCGTTACCCGCATCGAAGCCCGCATCGCCGAAGCCGACAAATTAGGCTTTGAGAAGATTTTTGTCTCGAAATACAATGCCAAGGGCTTGGATACCAAGCGGTTTAAGATTCAGATTATGCCAGTGGCTTCGGTATATGAGTTGGGGGCGGAGTTGTTTGGGTAGAAAAACACCCAATTTCATTACATATCCTCAAGCGACAGCCCTTTCAATTCAATCGTCCAACGACGGTGTTTTGCTATGATGTCGCGCTTGGCTTGACGCTTACATTCCGCGATGACCAAATGCTTTTCCGCTTCATTTACAGCAATCAGGTCAATCTCGTCCTCACCGCCCTTCCAATAATTGGTGACGATGTTGTAACATCCCATTTCTGCAAATCGTTGGCGAAAATAGCGTTCCAATATAATGCCTGAAAACGTGTTGTAGTCAGCAATGACTTTGTCGCGCACATAGTCAAAGTTGTCTATCTCAATGGCACTGTGGTATTTATGGATGAAGCGAAACCAAAAAGTCAGGAAATTGTCGCGGATAAAGTATTTCACGTTGCGTGTGCCTTCGGGTTGCATATAAGCGCGATGACGACTCACAAGGTTATAGGTTTTTTCCAATTTGTCGAGATAACCTCCAGGTTCAATGCCCGTAACATTTTTAATGTCGCCACGTTCAGTGTTGCCTTCTGCAATGGCTTGAAGGACAGAAAAATAGTTGGAGTATTCCTTGCCAAATTCGTCGCGTAGCATTTCGTAGCCTTCCGAAATGAAATAAGAACCGAAAGAAAAAACGGAGCGAATCATGTCATCGTGCTTGAAGGCCTGGTCCATGACCAATTGCTCAACATATTTTGCCACGCCTCCTGTCAGCATGTACAGCGTCAGTAAGTCATCGGAGGTATAGTCAGGATTGCCTTCCGCAAGGATTTCTTTCAAGGTATCTGTTTTGAAAGGCTTCAGATGGATGCGATTGGTGGCACGACCGTACAAAGGTTCCCCTGAGTCATCGAAAATCTTGGTCATCAAGGAATAAACCGACCCGCAAAGCACAAGATTTATCCGGCTTTCTTCCTTGTTGGCATCCCAAAGATTCTGAATTTCAGAGAAAACGGATTCATTGATGTATTTGAAATTCTGAAATTCATCGAGTACTAAAGTGAAATTCTTCCGCTTTGAAAGGTTCATCATGGCTCCGAAAAGTCGGGCAAAAGACGAGAAGTCTCCTAAATCTTCGTGCAATACTTCACGCACTATACCACTTAATTCTTCGCACGACAAGGCTTCGCTTTTTCGTGCAACGAAGAAATAAAGGAAGGGAATCCTGCCAAAAGAGTGCCGAATAAGCGCGGTTTTTCCGATGCGCCGCCGCCCAGTGACAACCGTCATCTGGGCATAGTCTTGCGACTTCCTTTCAATGCCTTTCAATGCCTCCATTTCCGTTTCTCTGTTATAGAATTTCATGGATTTCAACGTTTTAATTTTGCAACACAGGTTACTGTAACGGCTGTTGCAGTAGTATTCTGCTGCAAAATTACACTTTTCCTGACGACTTTTCACCTAAAAACAGATTTTTTTTGACGACTATTGTACGATTTTAATGCCTGTGGCTACGGTTTATGGATTGGGCGGGGAGTTGTTTGGCTGAAATGCAATAACAATAACAACAAGAAAATCGCCCAAATGTGGTATGAAAACACAAGATTTGGGCGTTTTTCTATAGAATTTCGCCCAAATGTATGGTTTTATGGGTACATTTGGGCGATTTCTAAGGCTTCGGTGTATGACTTGGGCGCGGAGTTGTTTGGATAAAAAAATTTCATTTTTTGCAGGTCTTTTATGGAAAATGTGTATTTTTGCACCAAAAGTCGGGTGGAAAATGTGTGTAAAACGCGCAAAACTCGGCGTGAAAATGTGTTCTTATGTATAAGCGCAAGATTGAAAACATACTCCAATCGTGGTTGGATGATGCCTCCCACAAACCCCTTGTGGTGAAAGGTGTGCGTCAGTGCGGCAAGA
>CACXQO010000210.1 GCA_902769815.1 uncultured Bacteroidia bacterium
GGTCGCCGGTCTTCACCCAACCGTCTTCGGTCAGGGTTTCGGCGGTCTTTTCGGGTTCGCCGTAATAGCCGAGGAATACATTGTCGCCACGGAACCACAGTTCGCCATCCACCACCTTCAGTTCCTGTTCGGGATAAGATTTTCCGACCGATGTGGGCTTTTCCTTCACGTCGATATTACCCGTAGTGAGGTTGGCGCCTTCAGTCATGCCGTAGCCCGCAAAGAGTTGGATACCAAGTTCGTCGAACTCTCCGATGAGTTTCGGAGGCACATTGGCCGCACCCGAAATGATGAATTTGAGATTGCCGCCAAGGAAAGGCTTGCCGTACATCTTGACGAGACCCAACAGGATTTCGCAGATGCCCGGAACGGCCACGAGGCAAGTCGGCTTGATCATCGGGAACTTGCCGATGGTTTCCTTGGTATTGGCGGCGGCATACCACGCGCCACCTTCAAACAGCACCGACAAAGTGCCACGAATCAGGCCAAACACATGGCTGAGAGGCAGCACATTCGCGTAACGGTGATGGCCGAGTTGACTGCCGGGAGCGTAAACGCCGTTCAATGCGCCACGCATCAAGGCACGATGGGGCAAAATGGCACCCTTGGGCGCACCCGTCGTGCCACCTGTGAAGAAAATGGCGGCGGGGTCGTTCTTGTCGACCGTGACGACCGGAGCAGTATGGTCGGCACAATCGGTGATGGCGATGGTTTTGCAAGGCACACCGGCGACAGCCTCGGCGAAGTCTTTGCCATAGGCCAACACCTTCACGCCGAACTTCATGCAGCAGCCGACGATGGCCTGAGCAGGCAGCATGGCTGGCAAATTGATGGCCACATAGCCCGCCGAAGTGACGGCAAGGAACATTTCGACCTGCTCGATGGTGGAGTTGTCGATGATGGCCACTTTGTCGCCTTTTTGCAGGCCCAAGTCGTTGAGCAAGGCACGCTTACGCGCAATCAAGTCGCAGACCTGTTTATAATTATAGGTGTTCACCGTGTCGGAAAGGCAGGGTAGGTCTGACCATTTCTGCTCAATCCAAGTGACAAATTCTGGAAGGGTCGGGATGAACTTCAGCTGCGCGAGTTCGTCGGCAGGCATCATGGAAGGGAAATACTCGTTATTAATCATATTTTATTAAATTTTTCAAAAGTGCTGCAAATTTAGGAAAAACATAGGTCACTCCAAGTGTAGAAGCCATTTTTTTTGTTCTTCGATGTGCCGTTTTCCGAAAATCTTCTATCTTTGCAGCGTTATAACACCGAAAAAAATGAAAAAAGTAGTTCGAACTGTTTGGATTGGAGCCTTGTCGGGACTGGCGTTTTTGGCCGCCTGCTGCACCACGAAAGGCCTCTCGAAGGCTGAGAAAAAGCAACTTGAGCGCGACCGCGACTCCATCCAAGAGATTTTGACCCGTCGCGAAGGCGCGGCTGTCTATGGCTCGCCCGAAATCATCGCCCGATATGGAGCGGAAACCTATCGCCTTCAAAACCAGCTTGATTCCATCAATGCCAAGTTGGGCGTATTTGTGGATTTGGAGAAGAGTGCCCGACGTTTGGCCTTGCAGGAGCGTATTGTCGAGCTTCAGGCCGCTTTGCAACGTCGTGAAGGCGCAGCTGTTTACGGCTCGCCTGAAATCATCCAAGAATACGGTAGGGAAACGCAACGTATGAGGGATGAAATTCAGGCTATCCGCAAGGAATTGAAGGAGTTGAACACCCCACAAGACCAGATCAATCAAGGCAAAACGGAAACTTTATACGGTAGTCCACAACCTTGAACCGTTTCGCCATCAATAGACTATGAGTGACCGTCTCGGTTTCAACAAGAAAATCATGCTCGAACTCAATCGTGCTGTCTTGAAACAGCGCATTGACGAGCATGAATTACATCAGCTTTTCTGGGAATGTACCCTGCGCTGCAACCTGAATTGTAGGCATTGTGGCTCCGATTGCCGTATGCTTTCCGAAAAAGACGACATGCCTTTCGAGGATTTTGCCAAAGTGCTTGACGAGGTGCGTGCCCATCAAGACCCAGCCAAAGTGATGGTCATCACCACGGGCGGCGAGCCAACGATGCGCAACGACTTGGCGCATTGCGGCGAGGAAATTACCAAGCTCGGTTTCATTTGGGGCATGGTCTGTAATGGTATGCTGCTTTCAGCCGAGAAACTCGATGAGTTTGTCAAGGCGGGACTGAAATCGTTGGCGGTCAGTTTCGACGGCTTCGAGGACGACCACAACTGGATGCGCGGCAATCCCATGAGTTACAAGAATGTGCTTCGCGCGGTGGAAGCCATGAAGCAGCATCCGAGCCTCACTTGGGATGTCATTACTTGTGTCAACCAGCGGACAATCAAGTATTTGCCCCAGTTCCGCGACTTCCTGATTTCGTTGGGCATTCGACGCTGGCGACTGTTCACCGTGTTTCCTTCAGGACGTGCCGCCAACGACCCTGAACTGCGGCTTTCCAACAGCCAATTCGTTGAAATGATGGAGTTTATCAAAACCACACGCTTACAAGGAAAAATCCGCGCCGACTATGGCTGCGACGGTTTCCTCGGCCGCTACGAGGGCGAGGTGCGCAACCATTATTATTCGTGCAGCGCGGGCATCAACATCGCCTCGGTGCTGGCCGACGGCTCCATTTCGGGCTGCCTCAGCATCCGCAGCGACTACCATCAGGGCAACATCTACAAGGACAGTTTTTGGGAGGTGTGGCAGAACAAGTTCCAAGTTTACCGTGACCGCCGTTGGATGAAAACCGACCAATGCGCTGATTGCAAGATGTGGCGGTATTGCCAAGGCAACGGAATGCACTTGCGTGACGGCGAGGGGAAATTGCAACTATGTCAGTATCAAATGATTAATGAATAAAATCTACATCGTCGGCTATATGGGTGCGGGCAAAACCACCGCCGCCAAACGCTTGGCCAACCGCCTCGGTTGGGAGGTGGCCGACACGGATGCCTTGTTTGAGGAAAAATACCGCATCTCCATCGACGATTTCTTCCACAAATACGACGAACCGCTTTACCGCAAATTGGAATCGCAGGTGCTGAAAGAGACGGAAAGCCTTGAAAACACGGTGATTTCCACGGGCGGCGGAACGGCTTGCTATTTCGACAACATGGATTGGATGAACCGCCACGGCCTGACCGTTTTCATGCGCATCAGCGAGAAGGCTGTCATCGATAGGCTCCTTCACGCCAAGCGGAAACGCCCCTTGTCGACGGGCAAGACCGAAGCCGAACTGACTGAGTTTGTGCAACAACATTACACCTCGCGCCTGCCATTTTACGAGCAAGCCCGAATCACGGTGAAATCTGAGGACTTGGATTTGGAAAACCTCATAAAATTAATTGAAAATGAGAAAGATAAGTAGTTTATTGTTGGGCATGGTGCTATTGTTGGCAGCCTGTTCTGGAAAGAAAACGGCAACGCGCGAAGTGGCAAGCACCATCGACTATGCTGATATGGTGTATTGGTATGCCTTCGGCGACAGCGACAAACCCGCCGATGTGTTTTACGTTTATCCTACGGTGTCAATGATTTCGTACGCCGACAATGGCAACTCTTGGTTTGCCGACATCACGCAGGCCAAAGTGAGGGAAGAAGCCAATGGAAACCAGCGTTTTAACAAGATGCTGTATGACGATTACAACTTCTACGCACCGTATTACCGACAGATGATTTTCGAGTCGTACAACCAGCCCGACAGCATTTTGCAGCGCAACGCCGTCATCGCCGCGCAGGATGTGAAAGACGCTTTCCAATATTACATGGCGCATGGCAATGGCGGTCGGCCTTACTTTTTGGTGGGTCACAGCCAAGGCTCGCAGGTGCTGATTGAGATGCTGAAATCGGGCATGACTGATGAACAGCGCAAATTGATGGTGGCCGCTTATTGCATTGGCTATCAAGTTGCTGCTGAGGATTTGGCGCATTATCCCGACCGACTTTCGCCTGCCAACGACAGTACCGAGGTCGGGAAACTGATCATCTTCAATTCGGTGACCGACACGGCGGCTATCGGAGTGGTATCACGCAACGATGTGGTTGGCATCAATCCCACGACTTGGACTGCCAATGCCGACACCGTTCCCGCTGAGTATCAATTGGGTATGGCCAAATACAACGCCAATAGGGATAGTGTGCTCATTCTTCCCTGTCCCACAAGGACTTACCTCTACAAGCACACCACCGTCTGCCCCGACCTCGACCCCGAAATGGTCTTCGTTCCCGCTTTTAAGGACATGTTCCCGAAAGGCAACCTCCACTTCGCCGATTCATGGCTCTTTGCGGGCAACGTGAAGAAGAACATGGAATGTAGGTTGGGTCATTTCTTTAGAACCCCACACTCACTCCAGCCATAAAGTTGAAGCCTGGCTGTTGCAAGTAGGCGCGACTGTGGTAGTAATAATTGGTGGTTTCGGAACTGTAGTCGTCCACCCAGTCGCCGACCCACGCGCTGAGGCGGTAGCTGTGGTTGGTCAGGTTGTTGAGGGCGAGGCTGAACCTCACGAAACCGCCGTTTTTCAGTGGTATGTCATAACTGGCACGGGCGTTCAGCAGGAAATAGGGGTCGAGGGCATAAACTTCGCGCGATGTGTTGTCGCAGTATTGCTTGCCCACATACTTGCC
>CACXQO010000211.1 GCA_902769815.1 uncultured Bacteroidia bacterium
ACGCCGTTCCTCGAACTTTCGCCGATGGCGGCCTACGACACCTATAACAATGACTTCCCCTCGGCGGGCATCATCACCGGAATCGGGGTGATTCAAGGCCGCGAAGCGATGATTGTGGCCAACGACGCCACCGTGAAGGGCGGTACCTACATGCAATACACCGTGAAGAAACACCTTCGCGCCCAAGAGATTGCGATGGAAAACCACTTGCCCTGCGTCTATATGGTCGACAGCGGCGGCGCTTTCCTTCCCGAGCAAGACACGGTCTTCCCCGACCGCGACCACTTCGGGCGTTTTTTCTACAACCAAGCCCGCATGTCGGCTTTGGGCATCCCGCAAATTGCCATCGTGATGGGTATGTGTACGGCTGGCGGCGCCTACGTTCCGGCCATGAGCGACGAAACCATCATCGTGCGCAACCAAGGCACGATTTATCTCGGCGGACCGCCTTTGGTGAAAGCTGCCACGGGTGAGGTGGTCACGGCGGAGGAATTGGGTGGCGGCGAGATGCACACCTCCATCTCTGGTGTGGCCGACCACTTGGCCGAAAACGACCAACACGCCTTGCAGATCTGCCGCAACATCTTCAAGACTTTGGAAAAGTCGCATCGACAAAAACTTGACATGTTGCCCGTTGAGGCGCCTCTCTACGACCCTCACGACCTCTACGGCCTCGCCCCAATCGACTTCCACAAATTGGTCGATCCTCGTGAGATTATCGCGAGAATCGTGGATGGCAGCCGTTTCCAGGAGTTCAAGTCGAGGTATGCCACCACGCTCGTTTGCGGTTTCGCGCATTTGATGGGTTTCCCTGTGGGCATCCTTGCCAATTATGGCGTATTATTCTCAGAATCAGCACTGAAGGCCACGCACTTCATTGAGCTTTGCTGCCAAAGGAACATCCCATTGGTGTTTTTGCAGAACATCACGGGCTTTATGGTAGGCAAGCAGTACGAGCAGGGCGGCATCGCCAAGGACGGCGCGAAGATGGTTCATGCGGTCAGCAACGCCAACGTACCCAAGTTTACGGTCATCTTTGGCGGCTCGTTTGGTGCGGGCAACTACGGCATGGCGGGTCGCGCCTACAGTCCGAGGCTGCTCTTTATGTGGCCCAATGCCAAAATCTCCGTCATGGGCGGCGAGCAGGCGGCCAGCGTCCTCGCCACGGTGAAGGAAGACCAGTACAAATACAAAGGACTTGAAGTGCCGAAGGACGAAATCGCGCAGCTGAAGAAGGAAATCTTAGCCAAGTACGACTACGAAGGATCCGCCTTCTACAGTACCGCCCGCCTCTGGGACGACGGCATCATCGACCCCATCGACACACGAAAAATCCTCGCCCTGGGCATTGCCGCCTCGCTGAACCAACCCTTCCCGCCGCCGCAGTTTGGGGTGTTTAGGATGTAGGTTGGGGACTAAAGGAATTTGAAAAATGAATCGAACAGAATTTGCTATTTGAAAAAACTAGGAATTATGACACATATTCTAATAAAGAATGTCGGCCCCGTCAAGAATGTGGAATTTGACCTGAACAAAATCAATGTCTTCATGGGACCGCAAAGCAGCGGCAAGAGCACTATTGCGAAGATAGTTAGTTATTGCTCTTGGTATGAGAAGAAGGCCATACTAGAAGATATGGCTCCGAAATACTTTTATAGTGAATTATTGGAGTTCCATAATCTGGAAGACAATTATTTTTGCAATGAATCTTATATTGAATACCGTAGCAATAATTGCCGAATAGTATTCAAAGGGAGCGACAAAGACAACGTTAGGATTAATATAATTGTGGACAAGGATAATGTTTTTAGAAACGAAAGAATAGAGTATATTCCTGCGGAACGAAACTTTGTCACCATTCCAGGTATTGGAAAATATAATGAGTCAAATGATAATGCACTAGGGTTCTTATATGACTGGTTTGATGCTAAACAAGAAATTACAAAACAATTAAAGTACAAATTACCACTAATCTCACTGAATGGGGTTTCTTATTACTATGATAAAGATAATAACCGTGATACCATTGTGTTAAATGATGGGAAGGAATTGTTATTGCGTCATGTTTCTAGTGGTTTAATATCAGTTACTCCATTATTAATTGTATATAATTATGTGTTAACGAGGATTTATCAAAAGAAAAGAATAAAGTCTCCGTTTGAAACAATCAATCTCAAAAACAAGATTGAGAAGATGAAAAGTGACAAGGTTTTAGAGAATTATTCGGAGATGATGAATTCTATGCAAAAGCTTGAAATCGCAAATAAAGAAGTTGCAGATGTTGTATTACCAGCGATACAAAAAGAATTTGTGAAATTTCTTGGATTTGATTCTGATTATAATTACACAAAAGTCATTATCGAGGAACCAGAATTAAACCTTTTCCCAAAAACGCAGCAAGAATTAGTGTATTATATGTTGTCTGTTTTGAATTCAGATGAAAGAGACCATCAGTTAGTCTTGACAACCCATAGCCCATACATATTGTTTGCCCTCAACAACTGTATGATGGGGAAATTGGTTGAAAAGAACATTCCGAAGGATGTTTTTGAAAGTGTTGCCGAGCATCGGGCATCGTGGATTTCTCCGAAAGAGGTGGGGATATACGAAATAGAGGATGGAAAGATTCGCTGCATCCAAGACGAGGATGGCATCATTGAGGACAACTATCTTAATAAAGCGTATAAAGATAACACAGCAGAATATCTTTCACTACTAAACTATTATGAAGATGAGAAATAAGATAACATCTAAGTATCCAGCCTCAACATTTGTCAAGTTATGTAGTGCTTTGATTTTTGTTGCCGACTTTTCAGAAAGGACAGGTAATGCGAGAAAAGTGGAAGTTCATTCATCCATTCCGCCCGATCCAAATGATTCAACTAAAAAGATGGATTGTTTGTGTTTCCATAATAAAAGGCAAATGTCTCTTGAATTTAATGTTTTTGATGATCATCAATTCAGAGACGGGTTGAATAAGGATGTTGAGCATTGTGAGTGCTGTTTTTTCCGTGAAAATAGTGGCAATTCAACTTTTGTTGGGTTTGTGGAAATAAAGGATTGCAAACCTAAAAACATTTCGGAATACAAGTCAAAGGTTAAGACGCAAATCATAAATGTTGTGAGAATCTTTCGTGAGAATCTGATAGCTGTAGATAAACAAGAAATCTATGGCATTATCTCTTTCCCTCAGAAGAAAACCGCTTATGACCAAAGTATTTTTAGTGACTACTCGGAGTACAAGAAATTGTATAAATCGGAAAAAATACATTTTATTCCAGCAAATGATGTGTATATAATTGATGATAACACATTGAATATTAAGAATATTTGACAACTAATGAACCTCATCACCAACAATATCAAGCAACTTTTCGATTGCCGCAAGTTTAGCGGCTTAATGGGTATCTTAATGATTAATAGTTTCACAATTTAACGCATAAATCACTATGAAAAAAATTTCCTTTATCCTCATTCTCTTGGCCTTAGGTCTCTTCACAAACTCCTATGCCAACAATCCCGTCAAACTCCAAAGCCCTGACGGGCAATTAGAACTGAAATTTGAAGTGGTCGACGGCATACCACAGTATTCGCTTGACCGTGCCGGAAAGCCTGTCGTGCTGCCTTCCAAGATGGGCTTCACCCTCGAATGGCGCGACGACCTCGCCCACGCCTTTGTGCTGAAAGACACGAAATACAGCACCTTCGACGAGACTTGGGAACCCGTATGGGGCGAAGAGGCGCAAATCCGCAACCACTACAACGAGATGCTCGTCACCTTGGAGCAACCCATTGGCTCTGTGGAAAGTATGGATCACTCCACCGAGACCAAAGCCACGGTGATGCAAATCCGTTTCCGCCTTTACGACGACGGCCTCGGCTTCCGCTATGAGTTCCCCATCGAGAACGCCTTGGTCTGCTTCTGGATCAAGGAAGAGCTGACCGAGTTTGCCATGGCGGGCGACCACAAGGCTTGGTGGATTCCCGGCGACTTGGACACGCAAGAGTACAACTACACCGAGTCGCGGCTGTCGCAAATCCCTGACTTGTGGGAGGCAAGCCACAAAGACGGCGGCTGGCCTTGGACGGCATTCTCGCCCACAGGCGTACAAACCGCCCTTCAGATGAAAACCGACGACGGTCTTTACCTCAACATCCACGAGGCTGCCACACTCGACTTCCCCACGATGCACCTCGATTTGATTGTTGATACGTTGAATGTTGAATCGTTGAATCGTTCCCAGAAAAACAATTCAACAACTCAACAACTCAACAATTCAACATACACTTTCCGCGCTTTCCTCTGCCCCGATGCCACGGGCTACAAAGGCCGCATCCAAGCCCCTTGTGTCACGCCTTGGCGCACGGTGATGGTCTGCACTTCGGCCACCGATGTCCTCGCCTCGCGCTTGATTCTCAACCTCAACGAGCCTTGCGCCTTGGAGGATGTGTCGTGGATTCACCCCGTGAAATATATGGGCGTTTGGTGGGAGATGATTTCGGGCAAGAGCACTTGGGCCTACACCAACGACTTCCCCTCGGTGAAACTCGGCCAGACCGACTACGAACACGCCAAGCCCAACGGCACCCACGGCGCCAACAAC
>CACXQO010000212.1 GCA_902769815.1 uncultured Bacteroidia bacterium
AATGCTCTTAAACGAGTTGTCGAGGATGGTGATGTCGCTGGCTTCCTTGGCCACCGAAGTGCCGTCGCCCATCGAGAGGCCGATTTGCGCCCTGTTCAAAGCGGGTGCGTCGTTGGTGCCATCGCCGGTAACGGCCACCACCTCACCTTGCTCCTGCAACAAGCGCACAAGACGTTCCTTGTCGGAAGGACGCGCCCGCGACATGATTTTCAAGTCGCCGATGCGTTCCCTCAACTCGTCATCAGTCAAAAGGTTGAATTGTTTTCCCGTAATCATCTGTCGTTCAACATCATCTTCTTCTGTCCACAATCCCACCTGCCTACCGATTTCCATAGCCGTTCCAGGGGTATCGCCCGTCACAATCTTGATGTTGATGCCTGCATTGAGGCAGTCTTGGATGGAGTCGGCCACATCGTCACGAATCGGGTCGATGATGCCCACAATGCCGAGGAAACAAAGGTCTTCCAACTGCAACTTGCCATTCTCAAACACATGCTCCATCTCTTCTTCGGTAAGATACCGATAGGCGAAGCCCAACGTGCGCATGGCTTTGCCCTGATATTCTTGAAGTTTGTCCTCCACTTCCTTTTTCACCCAATGGATACCTGCCTCACTATCAGCCATTTTTGCCGTAACGCAACGTTTCATGATGATTTCAGGAGCACCTTTCACAAACAACAGATACTCGCACGAAAATGGAGTCTTCACCACCGTAGCCATATACTTGTACTTGGTCGTGAAAGGCAACTGTTTGACAATCTTAGTGTTATCGCGGATTCTAACGAAGTCAACGCTATGGTCGAAAAGCCAAAGCAACAAAGCGCCTTCGGTCGGATTGCCGACCACTTTCACCTTTTGCTTGTCGCTGTAGTCCAAAAAAGCGGTGGAATTGATGGCAATGCCCTCCTTGATCAGCTTGCCCACTTCCGAATTGTCCAACAGGCCATTACGCAAGCCGAAAAAGTAACTGTCGCCCAAGCTCATGCGGTTTTTGGTCAAGGTACCGGTTTTGTCGGAACAAATCACCGTGGCGGCACCCATCGTTTCGCAAGCGTGCATTTTCCGAACCAAATTGTTGGTTTCCAGCATCCTTTTCATACTCAAGGCCAAACTCAGCGTAACGCTCATCGGCAAGCCTTCAGGCACGGCCACCACAATCAGCGTGACCGCAATCATCAGAGTATTAAGCGTATAGCGGGCGAAATTCATCCAATCGAAGGGGCCATCGTCGGCATATACGAAATACATCACCATGCGCAAAACCCCAATCAAGCCCGCGATGACATAACTGGCAATCGTGATGCCGTTTCCCAATCGGTCAAGTTGTTCATTCAGAGGCGTTTTCACTTTATTGTCGATTTGCGCCCCCTGAAACACCTTGCCCCATTCCGTGGCATCGCCAACCTTCTCGACCACAAACAAGCCGTGTCCTTCCATCACCGAACTGCCGCGACAGATATAGTTGGAAGGGTAAGTCGCCTCGTGGTTGAAATCGGCTTCTTCCGTGGTCTTGCTGCACGAAGGCTCGCCCGTCAGGTCGGATTCGTTCACTCTCAACGAGATAGCCTCCATCAAAACGCCATCGGCAGGCACCTCGTCACCCGTTTCGATGACTACCGAATCGCCCACCACAACTTCCTTACGTTCAATGCGTTGAATCAGGCCGTCGCGAAACACGGTCACCATTTTTTCATCCTCGGTCTGGTTCAAAATGTCGAATTTCTTGTTGGCGCTCACCTCAAAAAAGAAGCCCACCGAAGTGGCCAACATCACCGCCACGAAAATGCCCAAAGGCTCCAACAAAACCGACATTCCCTCTGCCCCAGTGAACAACTGATATAACGAAACCGCAACCGATAACAGCAATGCTATCAACAAGATACGAATTATCGGATCGGAAAACTTTTCCAAAAACTGCTTCCAAAGCGGGTCTTTCTTGGGCGGGGTCAAAACATTGTCGCCGTGTATGCGCCGACTTTCCTCGACTTCCTCATGGGTCAAACCATTCTTATAATCTCGCGCCATTTTTCAACAATTAAATTTGTGTGTCAGAATTTACTATTTTTGCACTGAAAAAAACGCGGCAAAAATACAATCTATTGTATAACAGGAATGAGGTTGCAAGGTTACAACCCAAAATCGGAAACGCTAACACAATGAAATTCAAGGAACAACATAAAACGGCTTTGGCCAAAGTTCTTTCAGACCTACTGCAATGCGACGGCATCGTCAACCAAGGCGAGATAGACTTCCTGCAACAGGTTTACGGGATGCTCAACATCACTTCGACCAGCCGCAAAAAAGCCACCAACCTCAGCCTTTCGGAAGCGGTCAGCATCCTGAAAAGCCTTGGAAATCAGGAGAAAATAGCCATTCTAAGGATATTCCAACGGCTTTCCCTCTCCGACGATTCCCTCGATCCTAACGAGTCGATGCTCATCACCGCATTGTTGCTCTCCATAGGCATCGAACTGCCTGAAACCGAAGGCATCAACGCCAATTTCGTTTCCATTCCCAACCTCAACTTCGACACTCACAACGCCGTGCTTTATGTTGAACCGGCTTTCGACAAAGCCGTCAACGCAAGCATCAATCGTGAATACGAGGCCATTTGCGCATTGCTGCAACGGTCGCAACGCGAGTTTTTCTACCTGCCCAAGGTCATCCTCGACCTCGAAAGCAAGAAAACCACCTTCCGCAATACGGTGAGTTACATCGAGCCGCTACTTTCAGACGAGCAACTCGACCTCATCGACAGCAAACTCTCCCAACTCGACAGTGTCAGGCTTTCCAAGGAAGTGTTTCTCAACTATCTCAACGCCAACGGATTGAAAATCAGCAAACCGTCATTTTTCCTCAAAATCGGAAACATGAAACCCGACTTGCACCAAGATTTCCTCATCATCGAAATCGTGGACAGTCCGCTAAGCACTTTGGAACGTTTTATTTGCCTCAATTCCAATATTTTGAGCATCAATCCGCCCGTGAGCAACGCGAAAGAAGAAAAGTTCATCCTACAACTTGCCCTGAAGCCCGACAAACAGCAAAAAAACGAACTCCGCTACACGGGTTTCCACAAAATCATCCTCGACATCCTTCTGAAATACAACGGATTGCACGAATACAGCCGACTATTCATCAACCGACACGGCGACATCTTCCTCACCGACCGCAACAATACCGAGGTGAAAATGCCTGCCCTTTGCAAAGCCCTCTACATCTTTTTCCTTCTCCACGAAGATGGCATGTCGCTCAACTACCTAAACGACCACAAACCAGAACTTTACAAAATCTATCGGCGCATTTCGACTTACGGCGACGAGGAACTGCTCAACAAGGCCATCGACAACCTCACCGACTTCATCGGCTCCACGATGAACGCCAACCTCTCACGCATCCGCAAGGCCTTCCGCGACATATTAGGCGACGAAGCCAACATCTACCTCATCAAAGGCGAAAAAGGTGGACGAAAAATCATCCACCTCGACCGCAGCCTCGTGGTCTTTGAAGACCGCAAGGCGTTTGAATGACACGCTATTCAAGCAACCTACCTTTCAGTGCTGTTCCCGACACTTGGCTCAGCCGAGCGATATCATTAAACGTTGCTCCGTTGCCCGACCAAATGTAAAAATCGGTTTCTTTCAACAGAATGTAACGCCAATCGCGATTCATTCGCATTTCAGAGGGCAAACGGTTGATTTTCTTGCACCAGTCCAAGATTGACATTTGCTTGCGGCGCACATTGGCATCATTGGCCTTGTCGTCGCCCTTGGTCTCGACAATGGTGATGGCTTCAGCCGTTTTCACGATGAAATCAGGGTGATACGAAGCCAACAAGCCGTCCTCGCGAATGTAGAACACTTTGGCAAAACCGTGTTGGCTCTCGTTGATTTTCAGGAAACTCTGCACGTCAGAATCCCGGTCGAGAAACTCCATAAACTCCTTTTCCAACCTGCCTTTGCTTGACGGATAGGCCAAACGCTCATAAATGACTTTCTGCAACTCCAACGAAAACCGCTCCCGCATACGCAAGGTTTTCACCGAGGAGAACCAAATCTTTTCCACAACGGCCTCATTGCTCATCACGTTTTCCTGCATCTCGTGGATGGCCACGCTCATCACCTTTATTATATGTTGCGTGACGATGGCGTTCTTCGAGAGCAGGATTTTCCAATTGCTCCCGTTGAAGGGATTGAATGGCTGGTTGAAAAGCCTTGTGCGAATATACATATCAACGATGCGAACAATCTCCATCTCATTGATTTGCATGGTGGGCAACTGCTTCCCTCCCACCCGATTCACGCGCATGGTGATGGTGCGCAGTATTTTTTGAAGGTATTCGTTATAGGACGTCGCCGTGAACAAGTCGGCCTTGACCTCGTATTTGCCGAATGTGGTGGATGACAGAATGGCTTCGGAATAGAACGTTTCGCCTTCGTTGACCAAGAACAACCTCAATTGTTCCAACGTGAACGCCGAAAATGGCTCCAAGGTGCTGACATCGATTTGCTTGGAGGTGATTTCTTCCTCGGCATCGCGTATCACAATGGGCCAAAACAGGTCGTATTCCTCA
>CACXQO010000213.1 GCA_902769815.1 uncultured Bacteroidia bacterium
ATCTTCGACCAAGACATACAAATGCTTGCCGACGAATACCATCGCGCAAAAGAGGAAATGATAGGCATACTGAAACTGCAATACGACGGCTATCATTTCGGGAAGAGTTCGCCCGACATATACAACCCCTTCAGTTTGATGTACGCCTTTATGAACCGTGACGTGGACAACTATTGGTTCGGCAGCGGAACACCCACCTTCCTTTTCGAGACGATGAAACGTTTCGACACGAACTTGCTGGAACTGGAGCAACTTCAGGTTCCCTCCACCCAGTTCGACGTGCCCACCGAGGGCATGACCTCGGCTCTGCCCTTGCTCTATCAGGCGGGCTACCTCACCATCAAGGGCTACGACTTCTTGAGCAACAAATACACCCTCGACTTCCCCAATGCCGAGGTGAAGGTTGGTTTCATGGAAAACTTCATGGCACGCATGATGAACCTCGGCAACACCGATTCACGGGGATTTGCTGGCGATTTTTATGCCTGCCTATACCGTCACGACATCGAAGGTGCCTTGAAAGCCATGCAATCGTTCTTCGCCTCGATTCCCTATTTGGATTTTGGCGCGAAGGAATTGGACGACATCGCCAGGTACGAGGCCTACTACGAGGTGCTGACATACGTGGTCTTCTCCATGATTAATTGCCGCACGTTCACGCAGGTGAAGCGCAAGAGGCCCTCGACCAAATCAACTCGAAGGATTACGCCATCCCTTACGAGGCCGAGGGCAAGCCTGTTATTAAAATAGGTATCGCTTTCTCGCAAGAAACCAAGACCCTTTCCGACTGGAAGATTGAACGATGATGACCCCTATTATATAATAGGTATGTTTTCATTGGGAATTTTTCAGATTTTCCATCCTCTTTCTCAGGCAGCACCTCCTTGGCATAATCCTTCACCAAGTCGAAACCGCGATAGACATAAGGCACCGTTTCCTCGATGTAAGGATAGAGTTTCGACTGCTCGCGCACTTCGGGTTTCAATATGCCGATGAGTTGGAAATTGTTGAGTACCAAGAGCAAAATGCTGCACAACAGCACACCTTTGGCCACGCCAAAGACAAAGCCGCACAATTTGTTGAAAAAAGACAGATTCATGGCCTTGATGACGTTGGTCACTGCCCTGCCGATAAGGTTGACGACTATCACCAAGAGGATGAATGTCAGCACAAAAGCTATGGTATTCAGGTATTTCGGATTGATTTCCATCACCTCTTGCAGGTGCGCCGCCGTGAAGTCGGAGAAGTGCATGGCACCGTAAATGCCCACACCAAAGGCCAACAGCGTGACCACCTCGATAATCAGGCCCTTGCGGTAGCCCTTGAAACCGAAAAGGAAGAGGACGATGGCTATGATGATGTCTAAGTAGTTCATTTTTAAGTTAAAAGTTGAGGGTTTAGAGTTTAGAGCAGTTGTGAGTTTGGAGTTGTAGGGCTGTCACATTGTGGCAGCCGTTCAAGTTTGTCGTTATTTGGAATAATATAGTATCATCCGCTCGATGGCGCGCTGGCAAACGGGGCAAAACTCATGGCCTTTGAAGGTATTCATCAGGCAATCCATGTAAGGACTATACATCCCTTCTGGCTCGTAGCCGCCACCCTCAAACACGCCGATGGTCTGTTCGTACTTGGGTTCTCGCGGTGTGGGCACAGGCGTTCCCTCTCTAATCATGTCGCCCCACTTATTGCTAAAATCGACCAATGAGGTAATGTTGGGTTCCCACGGTTCCAAGGCAATATTATACATGTGTTCAGAGGCACCGGCATAGTAGTATTCATCAGCAAGGCCAGCGAAACCATGACCAAACTCGTGGATGATGACATCGGAGGACTTGTTGTTGCTGCTCGCGCTGGAGCAATAGAAGTTGTAAATGCCGCCACCGCCGTATTTCTCGGTGTTGACGAGGATATAAATCTGGTCGTAAGGCACTTGTCCGGCAAGGTCGCGGATGTCGCGGATGTCGGTGCTCATGCAATAGCGTTCCGAGTCGAAGGTCCAGAAACTGAAGCGCATGGCCGTGTTTTTGTAAATCTTGTCGCCGGGCATGGTACATCCCGATTCCTCGGAAGGCACCATCACGCCACGCACGTTGAAACTCTCACGATAGCGGTCGTAGGGCGCATATCCAAAAAGGCTCTCTACAAAGAAGTCGCAATCCTTGATGAACTTGCCCATCTCGGCTTGCGTGTAGCCTTCGGGAAGTATCACAATGTCAACGGCTTTGGTGATGTCCTTGTTGCCAATCCATGCCGCGTAGACGGGCAGGTTGAGGTTGTCGTAGTTGTGGATGAAATAGTCATCGGGGTTGACGGTAAGACGCATTCCCTCAACGAGTTCGCCCTCCCAAGTCTTTCGGAACAAGGCAATGTCTATCTTCACCTTCGGGAATGGCACAATGACCGATTCCTCAAAGGTCTTGGTGACTTGCTTGGCCTCGTCAGTGGTCTGCCATTCGCCGTAGAGGTTTTGGTAACCCTTGGAAAACAATAACTTGTCTGTTCCCGCCTCAAACACCTTGACGATATAATTGCCAAACTCCAACGTGTCAATGAGGTTGGTTTTTGAACCACTCCAATACGGCTCATGGATTAACTCTCTGAGGGAGAATGAAGTAACGGTGCTGTTACCCGTCAAGCAATAGTCGACGCGGAGGGAGGATTCGGTGAAATACTGGTCGAATTGCGCCCAAGCCATGCAAGGCAGCAGGGCGAGCCAAAGGAAAATAGTCTTTTTCATAACGCGAAATTTTCCACAAAAGTAGACAAAATTTCAATACTTTTGCAACAAATTAGCAACGATGCCCACACCTTTGTTAATAGTACGCAACCTGAAAGTGTCCTTTTCCCGCGACGGGAAATGGACCGAAGCCGTCCACGGGATTGATTTGAACGTGCTGGCTGGCAAGACATTAGGATTGGTCGGCGAGTCGGGTTCTGGCAAATCGGTGAGTTCGTTGGCCGTGATGCGTCTGCTAAACGAAAAGCTGAGCCGCATCGAGGCCGACAGCATCCAAATCGAAGGCGAAGAAATCAAGGACTTCAGCGAAAGCCAAATGGCCGAGGTGCGCGGCAAGCGTATTTCTATGATTTTCCAAGAGCCAATGACTTCGCTGAATCCCGTCTATAAATGTGGCTATCAGGTTAGTGAGATGATTTTGCAGCATGAAGAGTCGGCCTTTCGTCCCTTCGACAGGCTCAAGGAACGAAGGGCTGAAGCCAAAAAACGTGTCATCAGCCTATTCAAACAGGTGATGCTGCCCCGACCCGAAGCCATTTACGACAGCTACCCGCACGAACTTTCGGGCGGACAAAAACAGCGCGTGATGATTGCGATGGCCATTGCTTGCAATCCCAAACTCCTTATCGCCGATGAGCCGACGACCGCCTTGGATGTGACGGTGCAACTCGAAATCCTGAAACTGCTCCGCAAGTTGCAGGCCGAAACGGGCATGGGCATGATTTTCATCACCCACGACCTGGGCGTGGTGGCCGAAATCGCGGACGACGTGGCCGTGATGCACGACGGCGAAATCCTTGAGCGAGGCACGGTGCAAGAAATCCTCAATCATCCGAAACACCCCTACACGCAAGGTCTTTTGGCCTGCCGCCCCCCGATGGACATAAGGCTGAAACGCCTGCCCATCGTAAGGGAGTTTTTGGACGGACAATGGCAAGGCGGCAAACAACAGATTCTGAACGACTTGCAAATCACCGCAGAGGAAAGGCAAAACCACCTCAAGCAACTTTACAGCCAGCCGCCACTCCTGAAAGTGGAAGGGCTGAAAACTTGGTATCCTTTGCGAAAGGGTGTTTTCAGCTGCGTTTACGACCATGTGAAGGCCGTTGATGATGTGAGTTTAGAGGTTTACGAAGGCGAAACGCTCGGTTTGGTGGGCGAGTCGGGCTGCGGCAAGACTACTTTGGGTCGCTCCATTTTGCGCTTGGCAGAACCTACGGGCGGCAAAGTCTGGTTTGGCGGCATCGATGTTACCTCTCTGAAAGGCAAGGATTTGCGCGATTTTCGCAAACAGACGCAAATTGTGTTTCAAGACCCTTACTCTTCCCTCAATCCGCGTATCACCATTGGCGAAGCCATCGCCGAACCCTTACAAGTGCATGACATTGAAAGAGATAAGAAAAAATGTCGCGCTTTGGTTTGTGACTTATTAGAACAAGTTGGCCTTCAAGCCGCGCATTACGACCGCTATCCGCACGAGTTCTCAGGTGGCCAACGCCAGCGCATCTGCATCGCCCGAGCTTTGGCGGTGAATCCCCGTTTGGTGATTTGTGACGAATCCGTTTCGGCCTTGGATGTTTCGGTGCAGGCGCAAGTCTTGAATTTGCTCAACCGTCTGAAAGAAGAACGCCACCTCACCTACATTTTCATTTCCCACGACCTCAGCGTGGTGCGCTTTATGAGCGACCGCGTCGTGGTGATGTACAATGGAAAACCCGTAGAGATAAACGAAGCGGATGCCTTATTCGAACATCCGCAAAATGCTTATACACAAAAACTTATTGATGCTTTGCCAGGGAGAAACAGGTAGTTTTATTCCTCAAACAAATTCCTCGCTTTCAGATAGGTTCTCCATTTTTCCAACACCTGCGTCATGTCGTTAGGGAGTTCGGAGGTGAACATCATTTGCTCGCCCGTGGTGGGATGCACGAATCCCAATTCCTTGGCGTGAAGGGCATGGCGCGGCATGATTTTGAAGCAATTGTCGATGAATTGCTTGTATTTGGTGAAGGTGGTGCCTTTCAGGATGACATCGCCGCCATACAGGGCATCGTTGAAAAGCGGGTGTCCGATGAATTGCGAATGGGCGCGGATCTGGTGGGTACGACCTGTTTCCAATCGGTATTCGTTAAGTGTCACGTAACCAAAGCGTTCCAATACTTTCCAATGCGTGATGGCTTCCTTGCCCTGCTCGCCGAAGGGATAAACGGTCATGCGGCGGCGGTTGCTCTGGCTGCGCCCAATGTTGCCCACAATGGTGCCTTCGTCTTCGTCAAAATCGCCCCAAACCAAGGCATAATAGCGGCGGTGGATGGTGTGGTCGAA
>CACXQO010000214.1 GCA_902769815.1 uncultured Bacteroidia bacterium
TGAACGCCTTGAAAACCACATTGGTTTCCGAACTTCGGAAATCAAGGACGGCAAACTGCTCATCAACGGGCAGTATGTATTAATAAAAGGTGTGAACCGTCACGAACACGACCCATACACGGGCCATGTCATCAGCCGCGAGTCGATGGAACGTGACATCGCCTTGATGAAACAAATGAATATCAACACGGTGCGCACCTGCCATTATCCTGACGACCCGTATTGGTACGAACTCTGCGACAAATATGGTCTTTACGTTTGGGACGAGGCCAACTGCGAATCCCACGCCCAAGGTTATGGAGAAAGGAGCCTAGCCAAAGACCCGCAATACAAGAGGATGATTTGGTCGCGCAACCGCAACATGCTTGAACGCGACAAGAACCATCCCTCGGTGATTATGTGGTCGATGGGCAACGAGTGCGGCAACGGCGTGAATTTTGAATACACTTACGACTTGATGAAGGAACGCGACCCTTATCGCCCCGTGACCTACGAAAGAGCCATCTACGACCGCAATACCGATGTCATTGGCCTGATGTATGCCAGCCCGAAGTATCTGCAACGCTTTGTGGATGAGGGACTTGATTCGCTTCATCGTCCGTTCATTATGGTGGAATACTGCCACGCGATGGGCAACAGCATGGGCGGCCTGAAGGACTATTGGGATGTGATTGAGGCCAACGAGCAACTGCAAGGCGGCTGCATTTGGGACTGGGTGGACCAGAGTTTTATAGTTGATAGTGAAAAGTTTAAAGTTGACAGTTCAACTAATGCCATAGCATCTCCCAACTCTAAACTCTCAACTCTAAACTCTCAACTCTTTTACGCAGTCGGCGGCGATTTCGGCCATGCCTACGGCGTGGGCGACGACGACGCTTTCTGCGCTAATGGTGTGGTCAGCAGCGACCGCAGACCGCACCATCACGCCGCCGAGGTGAAGAAGGTGTATCAGCCTATCAAGTTCACCGCCAAGGACTTGACTTGGGGCAAATTCGAGGCCAAAAACTGGCTCTCGTTCACCAATGCTTCAGCCTTTAATTGCGAATATGAGATTTTCTCGGCAGAAAAATCCCTAATGAAGGACAAAATAGACCTAAATATCAAACCCTTTGGCACACAAGAGATTAACATTGAACGTTTGCGCATTTACGGCAATCCCGGTGAGGAGTTTTTCATCCGTTTTTCGGTGAAACTGAAAGAAGACCAACCTTTTATGCCCGCTGGGACGGAAATCGCCTACGACGAGTTTAAGTTGGATTGGCCTTCGGCACCATTGGAACTTTTGCCTCAAGCCAAATCATTGTCTTATGTGGCTTCTGTTCGAGGTATTAATTGCGGTAATGATGATTTTCAGGTGTCGTTTGATATGAACACAGCAGAAATTGTTTCGTATGTGTATAAAGGTCAAAAACTTATTGATGGAAATTTGCGAGATAACTTTTGGCGCGCTCCAACCTTGAACGACGAGGTGGATTCTTGGGCTTTACCGCGCTGGAAAAAATCGGGTTTGCAACACTTGACTGCCAAGACAGGAGGCTTACATATTGAACGGCTTGATGACAACAAAGTTTCGGTCACTGCCGTTGTGGAGTATTATGATGACAAGGAACAGTTGCAAATCGTGGTCAATAAGTTGTATCTCATTGACGGTGAAGGCAACATTAGCATCACCAACCGCGTGGAGCCAATGGAAACGGTCACTTCCTTCCCAAAGATAGGAATGCAATTCCGTTTGCCTTTGGATTACAATTTTTTGACCTATTTTGGCAAAGGTACGGAAAACTACCCCGATCGCAACGCTTCAGGTAAGATTGGTCTTTATCAAATGAGTGCATCAGATGCTTTGATGAGTTCAACAGATGCTCTGAATTTGATGGAACAACATGTTGTCCCTCAAGACAATGGTAACCATGCCGAAACGCGTTGGCTGGTTTTGTCTAGCCTCGAGAGAAGTAACCGCTTGTATGTTACAATGTCAGAACCTTTCAATTTCAGCATATATAATTATGACGACGACAACCTCACCGCAGCCCGCCGCATCAATCAACTTAATCCTACGGATTTTCTTACCGTCAATGTGGACTACAAACAAGCACCCATCGGAACGGCGACATGCGGCCCAGGCGTGGATGAGAAGTATGTGCTTAAAAACCAAGTTTATGAATACACGGTGTTGCTTCGCGCCTTCGACACGATTGACCAAGAGGAATTGATTCGCTACCAATTACCTAAAGCGGATTCTTTGATGGTCCCGATGCCCGAAATCAAGGCTTCGATGCTGGGCAATGAGGATTACCGCATCTACAACCATCCGCTCAGCATTTCAATGACTTGCGCCGAAAAAGGTGCTGAAATCCGCTACACTTTGGACGGCTCCGAGCCGACGGAAAAATCGAAGAAATACACCAAGCCGTTGATTATCAACCAATCGTGTAAGGTGAAGGCCAAAGCCTTAAGGTGAAGGCCAAAGCCTTTAAGAATGGGATGGTACCTTCATTCGTGGCTTTGCGTCAGTTCAACCGTCTGAATATCAAGAACACAACTTTCGTCAATCCGCCTGCGGAGCGTTATGGAAAAGAGGCCGACATCGCTCTGATGGACGGCAAGAAAGGCATGGAGGGCGATTACTATAACGATTGGTTAGGCTTCCAAGGCGTTGACATGGAGGCAACTATCGCATTGTCCCTTCCGACCAATATCAATGTTGTGAAAGTGGGCCTCTGCCATGAGCCAAACGACTGGGTGATGTGGCCCAAGGCGGTGTGGGTCAGTTTCTCGAAAGATGGAAAGGGCTCGCGCCCGAATGGATGAGAAACAAGTGATGTTTGTCCGCGTAAAGGTTGAAAACCAAGGCGTTCTGCCCGATTGGCATCCCTACAAAGGCGAAAAGGCTTGGATTATGGTGGATGAGGTGGGTTTGGAATGAAACTGCCTTATTTCCTCCCCTTCCAAACCTTCAAAACTGCCTTTCCCACGGGCGAAAGCCGATTGAAAGTGTAGGACGGGTATTTTACCTCATTGCCGCCGAAGCCAAGGTAGAAACGCGCCAAATTTTCATCGTCAGAGCCTTCAAAATCGAAGGTAATCGGCTGACCGGCATTTTGTTGGATGACTTGATCCAAAAGATAAGTCATGGCCTGACGGTCTTTGCCTTCTTGTCGTAGGCCCGAAAAAAGGAATGTGATGCGGTTGGCGGTTTTCATAAAAATGGCAGCACAGAGGAGTAGCCCAACGCCTTTTTCTGTCACGCCGAGGATGAAAGCGGAATTGCGCTGCATAGCCACCTTGCCCAAGGCCGTCAGTCGTGCGTATTCGGCATCGCCCCATTTGTCGAGCAAGGCCCCGCGATTGTCGGTGAACAAGGCCACCACATGATAGGGAATCACCGTGGTCACCAATTGCAGATTGTTGCTTTCCGCCTTGGCCAAATTTCGCTTCGTGTTCTGATGATAGTTGGCTCGGATGGACTCATAATCCTGATTCAAGTCGAGCAACACATTTCTATGATATTCAATGCCTTGAACTTCCTTATCGAAAGTGTTGCTTTCGTTCAGGCGAATCTCAGCAAATCGATACTTTGAGGGAATCGCTTTCAGGAAAGATTCTGTTTTTTCTTGCGTCAAAGGCTGCTTCGAGAACACGCCCAATTGCTGCACGAAATAGGGCTGGTAAAGATAGTTCACGCCGAATTTCTTTCCGCCTGTAATCGGCATAACGGCCTGATAATCATCCTCAACCAAGGCTTCCCAATGGGGATGAACCATGTCGAGATACCATGAATAAGCGTAGATGTTGCCACATTCGGTAATGGTGGCATCCCATTTTTTCTTGTCGATTTGGTTATGTGTCAGGTATTGTATCATTGATTTGTTTTGTTTTATCGAGAATTTGAGAATTGTATTTTGTTGAATTTGTTTGAATTAGAGATATGAATTGCAAGCAATTCTTTAAGTGCAAATGTATTCCAAAAGTTGGCGATACATCTCTGGCCAACCGACCCAACGCTGTTCGCCGCCAAGGGTTTCATTATGAGTGAGATAGATAAAAGTGCCTCCCACGGCCTTCACCTCGTCGACGAGTTTTTTGGCCAATCGGAGCGAGGCCTCCACATCGAGGTTGAGGTAGTCGCGCATGGTGCCGTCCATGATGGCGAAAGGATGCACGCGCAAGTTGGTAACCATGTCGTTTTCAAGGTCATAAAAGCGGAAGGTGTCGGCAATGCCCGCACGGAATCCGACTTGCGATGCAAAACCCATCGTATAGTCGTCGCTGATGTCCAACTCAATAAGTTTCTGGTAACTGCGGGGCAGATTCATCCTCAGAAAATGCTGTCGGCTCTTGGTGAGCGGGCGGTGCAACACTTCTGAAAGGTTGTCGATTTCGCGCTGCATTTTTTCAATGTCGAGATAAGAAGAAAACGATGGATGGATGCCCACATCGGCATAGTCGCCCAACCGCTTGATCAAGGCTTGGAAACTCGGCTTGCGGATGGAAATGTTCTTGTCGTTGGTGTCGTATTCGCCGCAGAGGATGAAGTATATCGGCTTGAGTTTGAATGTTTTCTGCAACTCAAACTGGAAATCGAAGGAGTCGAAAGGGTCTTTCCGCTTGCCTCTCAAAACCTGATGACGTTCCTTGATACGTTCCATGTCGCCAGCCGCCAAATCCTTGAGGAAACCGCCCACCGTGCGATAGATGCCCTTGTGTTTGTAAGCCCAGGCCGCGTCGATGTCATAAGTCGGGATGAAAGTGAATTTCGGCTGCTTTACTGGCAAGTCGGGATAGATGGATTTCAACTTGATTCCCAACGACTTAACCCAAATATTGACCAAAGGTTTCTGAAGCATCCCATTCTTAAACATCCATGTCGACTCGGCACGGAAACGCCCGTATTGGTCGCGCTCCTGCGAAAGATATTCCTCATAGCGCGAAACCAAGAAAAACGAGGCCGCAAACACATCGAAAGGCAGCAGATTGCCGTTGTCGAGAACTGCGTAAGGCGCAATCGTACCCTCAAACTCAACCGTGCCAAACGACTGCTCGTGGACATGACGCTCGAAAAGCAAATCGAAAGCCTTGATAAAAGGCTCATCGCCAATACGTTCCATGCCGTAATGCAGTTTCGGCCCGTTGAAAGCCTTGAACTTGTCGATGTCGGCTGTCAGGTCGAAATCAAGGCCAAGCAACTGCCTGAGTGTCAGGTCGAAGACATACATCACGCGCCCCGTGATTTTCGGTACAAGAACCAGCATTTTCATAGGCACAAAAATAAAAGGAATTTCAATGCCTACGACAAAATCGACGAAATTTGTTCAAGCAAAGCCGAAAAGTCGTATTTTTGTCGATTTGATAAAGTACCCGAAAAAATGGAGAATTTCGTCGTATCCGCAAGAAAATACAGGCCGATGACCTTCGACACCGTTGTGGGTCAAGGCTCCATCACCAACACCTTGAAGAACGCCATCCGCAACAACACCTTGGCGCAAGCCTTCCTGTTTTGCGGGCCGCGCGGCGTGGGCAAGACCACCTGCGCCCGCATCATGGCCAAGACCATCAACTGCCTGAATCCCACCGAGAACATGGAGGCTTGCAACGAGTGCGAATCGTGCCGCGCCTTCAACAACAACGCCTCGTTCAACATCTATGAACTTGACGCTGCGTCAAATAACTCCGTCGAGGACATCCGCAGTTTGGTCGACCAAGTGAGAATTCCGCCACAAATCGGACAGTATAAGGTCTACATCATCGACGAGGTTCACATGCTTTCGGCAGCGGCTTTCAATGCCTTCCTGAAGACTTTGGAAGAGCCGCCCGCGTATGCCAAATTCATCTTGGCCACGACGGAGAAGCACAAAATCATCCCTACCATCCTATCACGCTGCCAAATCTTTGACTTCAAACGGATTACAGTGGATGATATTGCCAAGCATTTGGCTTTTGTCGCCCAAAGCGAAGGCGTCGATGCCGAACCTGAAGCCTTGAACATCATCGCGCAGAAGGCCGACGGCGCCCTCCGCGACGCGCTCTCCATTTTTGACCAAATGGTGAGTTTCAGCGGCAAAAACATCACCTACAAGGATGTCATTGACAATCTGAATGTTCTGGATTATGACTATTATTTCCAAATCGTTGACCACATCCTTCGCGGCGAAACGAGTGACATCCTCTTGATTTTGAACGACATCATCAGCAAAGGCTTTGAACCGCAGCATTTTGTGAGTGGCATGGGCAACCATTTGAGAAGCCTTTTGGTTTGCAAAGACGCAGTGACGGTGCAACTTTTAGAGGTCAGCGAACAATTGAGGCAAAAATATTTGGCTCAAGCACAAGTCTGTCCCCTACCCTTCCTGATTAAAGCCTTGGAAATCAACAACCAATGCGACATCGACTACCGTTCCGCCAACAACAAACGGCTGCATTTGGAGATTGCATTATTAAAAATGTGTGCGCTTTGCAGTCAGGCTTTGACTATGCCGACGGCGCAGGCGCAACCCGTTCAGGTGGCGCAGAACAAGCCCGCACAACAACCTGTTTCACAGGGAGTTGGGCAAACTCATGTGTCTGCCCCAACACCAACTATGACAACGGGGCATGCCCCGTTGCCGCCCACCCACAATCCCAACCCTATCCAAACAACAACCCCACAGCCATCCAACAATTCAACAATTCAACAATCAACAGTTCAACAATCAACCGCTCCCGTTTCGACAGGCTCAACGTCCGCTACTACTGCACAGCCCATAGTAAGGCCACGAGGCACTACCAGCGGCATTAGCGTCAACAAAGCCATGCAGCAAGCCGAACAAAAGGCCGAGGAAAAGGAGGAAACTTGGGACAAAGCCTTTACCCAAGAAAATCTATCTGCGGCGTGGAATGAATTCATCGACAGAAACAGAAAGGAGTACCCTGCTTTTACGGCAGCAATGGGTAAGTATATTCCCAAAGCAAACGGAAATGAAATCCAATTCAATGTAGACAACCTTCTTTTTGAACAAGATGCCAAGGCTATGGATTCCTTGAAAACTCACTTGAAAAATGTTTTGCATAATAATCAGTTTAAATTGCAACTAATCAAGATGGAACGTCCCGCCGAAATCGAGGCCTACACCGACAAGGACAAGTTCGAGAAAATGGTGGAGGAACGGCCTTATTTGCGGACTTTGCAAAC